>JBDSMK010000015.1:0-4496 GCA_039915905.1 Ilumatobacteraceae bacterium | reverse complement strand
TGGCTATCGGCCCGATCGACCGCGCCGCGATCAGCGAGGCCGTCGACGAGGCCGGCTACGAGCTGGCGGAATAGCCGATGAACACCACCGCAGCCACGTCGGCCGACGCCGGGAGTCATTTGCAGTTCGATATCGAAGGCATGACCTGCACGTCGTGCGCGGCGCGGATCGAGAAGAAGCTGAACCGGATGGACGGTGTCACGGCCACCGTCAACTACGCGACCGAGAAGGCCACCGTGGCGTTCGACGCGACCGTGACCCCAGCAGACGTGATCGCCACCATCGAAGGAACCGGTTATGCGGCGCACCTCGCGCGTCGCGGGCCGACCGCTACCGACGAAGGAACGCAGGCGACGTCGCAGGCCCAACCCGCCGACGCGGCCACGACGGCGTTGCGACAACGGCTGATCGGCTCGACTGTGCTAGCGGTGCCGGTGATCGCCTTGGCGATGATTCCGGCCCTGCAGTTCGATGCGTGGCAATGGCTTTCGCTCACCCTCACCGCTCCCGTGGTGGTGTGGGGTGCTTGGCCGTTCCATCGCGCAGCCTGGACCAACCTTCGCCACGGAGCAGCCACCATGGACACGCTGATCTCGGTCGGCACCCTGGCCGCGTTCATCTGGAGCCTTTACACCCTGTTCTTCGGCCAAGCCGGCGAACTGTCGATGCGACACGGGTTCTCGTTCGCCACCGAGCGGGGCATGGGCTCGAGCCAGATCTACCTCGAGGTAGCCGCTGGGGTCACCGTGTTCATCCTTGCCGGGCGGTACTTCGAGGCTCGCGCCAAGCGCCGCTCCGGCGCGGCGTTGGAGGCGCTGCTCGAACTCGGAGCAAAGGACGTCGCCGTGCTGCGCGACGCCGTCGAGATCCGGATTCCGGTGGAACAACTGGTCGTCGGCGACCGGTTCGTCGTGCGCCCCGGCGAGAAGTTTGCGACGGACGGCGTCATCGAGGAGGGCTCCACCGCAGTGGATGCCTCCCTGCTCACCGGTGAACCTGTCCCGGTGGAAGTAGGTCCCGGCGACTCGGTGGCGGGGGCGACTGTAAACGCCGGCGGCCGAGTGGTGGTACGCGCCACGAAGGTGGGCGCCGACACCGCATTGGCCCACATCGGTCGATTGGTGGAGGAAGCCCAGGCGGGCAAGGCGGACGTGCAACGCTTGGCGGACCGGGTCTCGGCCGTGTTCGTGCCGATCGTGATCCTGCTGGCCATCGGCACGCTGACGTACTGGCTGGTGATGGCCAACACCGACAGGGCCACCACCGCCTTCACTGCTGCTGTAGCGGTGCTGATAATCGCCTGCCCTTGCGCCCTCGGGTTGGCTACACCTACCGCGTTGATGGTCGGTACAGGTAGGGGCGCTCAGCTCGGGATCCTGATCAAGGGCCCAGAGGTTCTCGAATCAACCCGCAAGGTCGACACCGTGGTGCTCGACAAGACGGGAACCGTGACCACCGGCAAGATGTCGCTAGTGGACGTCACCGCTACCGACGGCACGACCGTGGCCGAGGTCCTGGAGTTGGCCGGGTCATTGGAGAACGCCTCCGAACACCCGATCGCCAAGGCCATCGCCGCAGGTGCAACCGAGCGTGGCGCCACGCTGCGCGCCGTTGAAGGATTTGCGAACTCGGCCGGCCTCGGGGTCAGCGGCGTTGTCGACGGCCACGCAGTGGTAGCCGGGCGCGAGCGTTTGATGAACGACTGGGCTCTACCCCTCGACAAGACGTTGAGCGATGCACGCGATGCGGCCGAGAGTGCCGGCCGCACACCGATTTTCGTTGGCTGGGATGGCCAGGCGCGTGCCGTGATAGTGGTTTCCGACACCGTCAAGCCAACATCGGCGGAGGCAGTAGCCGGACTCCGGCGCTTGGGGCTACGACCGGTGCTGCTCACCGGCGACAACAACCGCGCCGCACATGCGGTTGCGGCTGTGGTCGGCATCGACGAGGTGATCGCCGAGGTCCTTCCCGCTGAGAAGGTGGACGTGGTCCGTCGCCTGCAAGGTGAGGGCCGGGTGGTGGCAATGATCGGTGACGGAGTCAACGACGCCGCGGCTCTGGCCCAGGCCGACCTCGGCCTCGCGATGGGCACCGGCACCGACGTGGCAATCGAGGCCAGCGACCTCACCCTCGTGCGTGGCGACCTGCGCTCCGCCGTGGACGCGATCCGGCTGTCGCGCCGCACGCTGGCGACGATCAAGGGCAACCTGTTCTGGGCGTTCGCCTACAACGTCGCAGCGCTGCCGCTGGCCGCGGCAGGATTGCTCAACCCGATGATCGCCGGGCTGGCGATGGCCTGCTCAAGCGTGTTCGTGGTCTCGAACAGCCTGCGCTTGCGCCGCTTCAAGTCGGTCAGCGCTCTGTAGTCGGCTTTGGCGTCATTCGGGCTCGCACTGCGGCGCGGGCACGGAAGCGTGCTTTGCGCGGAGCCACTTCGGGCGTGCCACCACCGTGACCAGGCGAGCTCGTAACCGGCGGACCCCGGAGATGAACCCTCCGGGAAGTACGAACATCAGGATCACCAGAGCGAGCCCGAAGAAGATGCCCACCGCGCCGCCACCGGCGGGTCGCATCCAGGAGAACAGCGGTGCCGTGAGCTGCCGCAACCCAGGCGGTATGCCGCTCTGGTCAAAAGTCCACTGAGTGACGAAGTACGGCACGAAGAGGTAGACGAACGCCCCGACGACGGCGCCCGAGATGGTGCCGGTGCCGCCGACAACCAGGCCGACGACGAGGAACAGCGCCATCTTGATGCCGAACATCGAATCGGTCGCGAACGGCTGGTTCATCATCAGCATCGACCCGGCGAGGCCGCCGTACATCGCTCCGATGCCGAACGCGATCGACTTGTAGATCGACGCGTGCACGCCGGCTGCGACGGCACTCGACTCGTAATCGCGCACCGCTATCAGTGCCCTGCCGGGTCGGCTCTTGATCACGTTGCGGGCGACGACGAACAGCAACGTGGCGAGAGCGATGGAGATGCAGTACACCCACAGTGGACCGGCCAGCCGGCCGGTGTCTGCGAACGGCAGCCACGAAGGCGCCACCAGCTTGCCGTGGGTGCGCCCCGGCCCCTTGCCGTTAGGGCCCCCGGTCAGCCAGTCGAAGCGCAACACGAGCAATGGGAACACGTACGCCACTACCAGCGTGAGCACCGCCAGGTAGACGCCTTTGATCCTCGTCGCCGGTATGCCGACCAACAGACCTGCGCCAAAGCACACCACGGCCGAAACCGGCAACGTTGCGAAGTAGCTCCAATGATGGTCCGCGACGAGGATCACCGTTGTGTACGCCCCGAGTCCGACGAAGGCCGAGTGGCCCAGCGACAACTGCCCGGAGAAGCCGATGATCAAATCGAGACCGAGCAGAGCGACCGCGTAGGCGATCAGCTCGTTGAGCTGGCCGATGCGGGACGGCTGGTCTATCGAACCGGGCGTGAACCCGAACTTCGTCGACAGCGGGACGTAGACGATCGCAATCGCCACCAACAGCCACGCACCGACCAGATACACGCGGTGGCCGGTGGAGCCCTCGCGCAACACGATCGGCGTCAACCTCAGCCGTGATCCAAGTGCGCGGCCACAGCGGCGATGTCTATTGCCGTATCCCACCGGTCCCAGGCCAGCGTCACCCCGTCCACCGTGAATCGACGTGACAGGTCAGTGATCATCGCCCGACACTACGCAACGACGTTGTCGCCGAGACGACCCAACGACTCATCACGTATCTCCAGCTGGTCCACCGTGATCGTCACGGACGGTCGGCTCGGAGTCTGTGGTTTCAGAGTCGCAGTCCTGGGGTAGTTCGAACCCATGTTTGCAGCTGGAATTTACATCGGTGGCGGCGCGCTCCTGTTGATCTTGATCATCATTGTGATTGTGATGCTCATGCGCCGGTAACCCCGGGCCCAGTCGACAACTGTCGGCGGACACCGGATATTGCCCACGGGTGGCCATGTGTGGCTGCCCGCCAATGGCCACTCGACCGCTCTCCGTGATCGGCAACCCAAGGTTCAGTAGTGGGGCATACCGGCACTTCCGGGATGTGGTCGACGGATACCGATTCGCTGAATGACGCTGTGACGGTCATCACCAAGTTGGAGTCGCTGTCAGGGTTCGTGGTGTGTTGGTCGGTTGCGTCGGCCGTTGAGTGTGATGGGTTCGGCAGCGGCGACGGTGGCAGCACCTTTTAATACTTTGGCCAGGAGTTTGAGCAGGGTGATGCGCTCCGTACGTGTCAGCTCGGCGAGGACCGCTTGTTCGACCCGCCGGATGCCGGGAAGTAGCTGGTCTGCTACTGCTTGGCCTCTGGCTGTGATCTCGACCAGAACGCTGCGGCGATCCCGAGGGTTCGGAATCCGGCGTACCCATCCATTGTGTTCGAGGCCGTCGAGTGTGGCTGTCATGGTCGCCGAGGACAGGTAGGTGCGTTCGCTGATCTCGCTTGCTGTGAGTGCGTCGTGGGCGCCCTCGATGACGGCAAGGCTGTTGAGC
>JBDSMK010000002.1:0-6374 GCA_039915905.1 Ilumatobacteraceae bacterium | reverse complement strand
CGTCTCCCGGCGAACGAGGTGATCGGCCTCGGGCCCGGCGGCGAGCGTTACTACAAGGGCGCCGAGCTGCCCGGCATGCCAGACGACATCGATCCTTCGGTGCGCGCGGTCATCATCGCCAACAGCGGCAGCGTCGGCGACCACGTGTCACCGACATGATCCCATGAGCTGACGACATCGAACCCGGCGTTCTCCGCGGCGCAGGCCTGGTCGCGCAACTGGGCGCCGGTGCCGGCACGGAACTGGTAGCCGAAACGAAACGATCGCATTGCGCCAGTCAACTCCGCAGCAGACCGGGCGGCGGACCCGGCAGCGGACCCGGCAGCGGACCCGGCAGCGGACCAGGCGGCGCGGCCGGCGCGGCCGTCAGCGGAAGTCGCGGCTGTGGTTGTGAGCCGGTACGGCCAGCCTGGTCAGTTCGTCGGCAACCACGTTGATCACCCCGTCGCTGCGTTCCAGACGGCCACCTACCAACAGCGCCGGGGCGTCGCGGGCCACCTCGCGGTACCTCGCCCAACAGCCCTTGGACACCACCACGTTGATCAGCCCGGTCTCGTCTTCGAGGTTGACGAAGGTGACCCCCTGGGCGGTCATCGGACGTTGCCGGTGGGTGACGACGCCGGCCACCACCACCCGCGACTGTGGCCGGCAGTCCCACAGACCGGCGGAGGTGACCACACCGAGCTCGGCGAGGCGGGCGCGCAAGAACCGGGTGGGATGCCCGGTTGGTGCGATTCCTGTGGCCCACAGGTCGGCCACGGCTGTTTCCATCGGGTCCATGCCCGGCAAGTGCGGAGCCGCAGCACCGACGACGATGCCGGCCAACCGGTCCGGGCGCGACTGCACCGCCGCGCCCACCGTCCACAACGCCATGCGACGCTCGAGTCCGAAGCACTCGCCGAACACGCCTGCGGTGGCCATCGCCTCGAGCTGCGGCAACCGCAGGCCCGGCACCCGGCGAACGAGATCTTCCACCGATTCGTACGGCCGTCCATTCTCGATCGCCTCTGCCAACGCCTTGCCGACGCCGCGCACCGTCGAGATGCCGAGGCGCACGGCCAGTTCAGCAGCGTTGTCCTCGGAGACGAGTTCCAGCGTGGCCGCGGCCTTCGACGCGTTGAGGTCAGGTGAACGCACCACCACGCCGTGCCGGCGAGCATCCTGGGTGAGGGTGTGCGGACTCCAGAAGCCCATTGGTTGGGCGTTGATCAGTGCCGCGCAGAACGCCGCTGGTTCGTGCAGCTTGAGCCACGAAGAGGAGTACACGAGATAGGCGAACGACACGCTGTGCGACTCGGGAAACCCGTAGTTGGCGAACGCGGCCATCTTGACGAACACCTCCTCCGCCACGGCACCGGTGATCCCCCGCTCGGCCATGCCTTCGAACAGGCGCTGCTTGAGCCGTTCCATCCGCTGTCGGCTGCGTTTGGAACCCATCGCCTGGCGCAACTGGTCGGCCTCGGCCGGGGTGAACCCGGCGACGTCGATCGCCATCTGCATCAACTGCTCCTGGAACAGCGGCACTCCCAACGTCTTGCCGAGGCTGTTCTCCAGCAGCGGGTGCAGATATGTGACCTGTTCCTGCCCGTTGCGGCGGCGGATGTAGGGGTGCACCGATCCACCCTGGATGGGCCCGGGGCGAATCAGTGCGACCTCTACCACGAGGTCGTAGAAGCGGCGCGGCTTCAGCCGTGGCAACGTGGCCATCTGGGCGCGGCTCTCTATCTGGAACACGCCGACCGTGTCGGCCCGGCAGAGCATCGCGTAGACCTCGTCCTCCTGCGGGATGGTGGCCAGATCCACCTCGTAACCGCGGTGCTCACGGATCAGGTCGACGCAGTAGTGCAATGCGCTGAGCATGCCGAGGCCGAGCAGGTCGAACTTCACCAACCCGGAGGCGGCACAGTCGTCCTTGTCCCACTGCAGCACGCTGCGGCGATCCATCCGCGCCCACTCCACCGGGCACACCTCGATGACCGGACGGTCGCAGATCACCATGCCACCGGAGTGGATCCCGAGGTGACGTGGTGCATCCTCGATCTCCGCCGCGAGCCCGAGAACCGTGGCCGGCACAGTCAGGTTCTGGTTGGCCGGAGCCGACAATGAACCCCATGCATCGAGCTGCTTGCTCCACGCATCCTGCTGCCCGGGCGCGTGGCCCAAGGCGCGGGCCATGTCGCGCACCGCGGATCTGGCCCGGTAGGTGATCACGTTGGCGACTTGCGCCGTGTGGTGCCGGCCGTACCGTTCGTAGACGTACTGGATGACCTCCTCGCGGCGGTCGCTCTCGATGTCGATGTCGATGTCGGGCGGCCCGTCGCGTTCTGTCGACAAGAACCGTTCGAACAGCAACCCGAGCTCCACCGCGTCGACCTTGGTGATGCCAAGCGAGTAGCACACCGCACTGTTCGCCGCGCTCCCCCGCCCCTGGCAGTAGATGTCAGCCCTTGCGCAGAACTCGACGATGTCACGCACCACCAGGAAGTAGCCGGCGAAACCGAGCTCTTCGATGACGGCCAACTCGTGGTCGATGACGCGCCACGCCCGTGCCCGGCGGGAGAGGTCTTCGCCCGCCGCCGGACGGTCGCCGTAGCGGCGCACCGCACCCTCGTGGGTCAGCAGGCCGAGGTACTGCATCTCGGTTAGTTGCCGACCATCGACGGTCGGGCACGGGAACGGCGGCAGGCGGGGCGCCACCAACGACAGGTCGAACGCCGCGGCCCTGCCGATCTCGGCGGCGCGTTGCACCACACCGGGATAGCGCAGGAAGCGGCGAGCCTGTTCGGCGCCGCTGCGGAGGTGGGCGCCGGCCGAGGCAGGCAGCCACGGATCGAGCTCGTCGAGGCTGCGCCGGGCACGTACCGCTGCTACTGCGGTGGCCAGGCGGCGCTGCGCCGGTGTGGCGTAGTGCACGTTGTTGGTGGCCACGCAGGATGTGTCGTGGCGTCCGGCCAGCTCGGCGAGAGCATCGTTGCGCACCGAGTCCAGCGGATCGCCGTGGTCCCACAACTCCACCAGCACTCGGTCGCGGCCGAACAGCTCGATCAGCCGGCGCAGTTCGCGGCCCGCCGCGGCGGGACCGTCGTGCACCAATGCGGCCGGCACCGCACCCTTGCGGCATCCGGTGAGCACCCACCACTTGCCGGCGCCGTTGTCGGCCAGGTCGGGGAGGGTGAACTGCGGGGCACCCTTCTCACCGGCGAGGTGACCGAGGCTGAGTGCCCGTGACAGCGCGGCATAGCCGCTGAGGCCGTCGGCCAGCACCAGCAGATGCCGGCCGGGCGGGTCGGGGAGGTGCATCTCGTTGACAGTGGCGGTGCGCTGCTGACGATCGGTGTCGCGTTCGGGCCGCGCCCGACGGCCGCCAGATCCTGGGGCGGCATCGGAGAGGGTTATCTCGGCACCGAACACGGTTGGCAGGCCTACGGCCCTGGCCGCCTCGGCGAAGCGGACCACCCCATACAACCCGTCGTGATCGGTGATCGCCAAGGCCTCCAAACCCAACCGCACTGCCTCCTCGGCAAGCTGCTCTGGAGGCGACACCCCGTCGAGGAACGAGAAGTTCGAGTGGCAGTGAAGTTCTGCGTAGGGGGCGGGTGGCAATCCGGTACGCAGCAACGGTTTGGTGGCATCGTCGGTGCCGTCGGGCGCGCCAGGTGGAGGCACGTACGGCTGACGTTTGCGACTCCATGCCGGGCCGTCGCCACCCCCGTTCCACGACGTCGACCCGGGAGCACGCCCGTCGCGCTGGCGTCCGGATAGCAAACGTTCGATCTCGCTCCACGGCAGGTCCGCATTGTTGAACCCCATCTCCCGACCATATCGAACGTCTGTACGACGAACAAACGTACGTACCCCACCTGATGGCTTGCTGTGCGGACTACAGGTAGTAAATGACGTGAGTTCTAGCGGAACTCCAACAGTGGTTTGATCGATTCCCAAGGTGGGCGGTGCATCGTGGACACGTGAACGACAGCGATGCACAGGCCGAGCCATTCCGCTCGTTTCCATCGGCCGGATTCGCCCAGCCCATCGGCTCGCCGTCAAGTAGCGAACCGTCGGTTCTCCCTCCTCCCCCGGGTGAACCGATGCGTATGTGGTGGACCCCTGCACCGGAACCGACCGTCGCGCCCGCCCGGCCGGTTCCGGGTCAGGAGCCCCACCTCACCAACAGCGCCATGCGTGACCGCCGCCGCCGCCGGATCTGGTTGCCTGCCGGTGTCATCGTGTTGTCACTGGCCGCCGGAGGTGGAGCCGGATGGCTCGCCGGAAATCGAGCCGACAGCACCTCCATCTCCTCGTCCACCTCGGTGGGCAGTGCACCGACACAACCAGCAAGCGTCGCCTCGTTCGCCGGCCAGACGATGAGCGTCTCCCAGGTGGTCACCAAGCTCTCCGGTTCGGTGGTCTCCGTTGACGCCAAGATCACTCAACAACGTGGGCGCTACCAGGCCAGCGGCGAGGCCGCCGGCACCGGCATCGTTTACAACAACGACGGTTACATCGTCACCAACGCCCATGTCGTAGATGGCGCAACGTCGGTCACGATCACTCTCTCCGGGCAGACCAACGCCCGCCCCGCCACGGTCGTGTCCGTCGACGCCGCCCACGACATCGCCGTGCTGAAGACGAGCGATTCGACAGGTCTACGGCCCGCCGAGTTTGGCCTCTCGTCGGCCGCGCAAGTCGGTGACCAGGTGGTCGCGATCGGCAACGCGCTTGCTCTGGAAGGCGGAATGACCGTGACGGAGGGCATCGTGTCGGCTCTCAACCGCTCGATCCAGACAGATGAGTCGAGCCAGTTGACCGGCCTGATCCAGACCGACGCGGCGATCAGTTCGGGCAACTCCGGCGGCCCGCTGGTGAACGCTGCCGGCAAGGTGATCGGGATGAACACCGCTGTCGCCTCCAGCAACGCCGAGGTGAACGCTGCCAACATCGGCTTTGCACTCTCGATCGGCCAGGTCAAGACGATCGTCGACGCAGCCATCGCCCACGCCTGAGCCGCAACGAACCTCAGGGATGCCAGTGATAGCGCACGTCGGGTGAGCGTTCCTCGTTGCCCGACCCATCTGTGCGTTCCACCGCGACGAACCCGTGGCGTTCGTAGAACCGTTGCGCCGGACCGTTGACAGCGAACGTCCACAGTTGCAGACCAGCGGCGAACCGCTGCTTGGCAACCTCGATGAACCTGTCGCCGAGGCCCCGCCCGATCCACGCCGGATCGAGGTAGAGCTGATCGATCCATCCCTGCCCGGCAGTGCCTGCGGCAAGCACCAGCAGCCCGACGACCGTGCCGTCGAGGTCCGCGACAACGACGTCGTTGTGGCCGATCACGTCGTCGGCCATCCAACGTCGCACCTCGCTGTCACGATGAACGACCGGCACATCCGCCAAGGCGAACGCCCTCGCCCGGAGGTAGACCTGCGAGCAGTCGGCGGCATCGTTGCTGCGCACGGCGCGCACCACCGGTTGCCCGGGCTGCAGCATTCGGAGCACGCCTTCCAAACCGGGGTCGGCGGCGGCGATGGCCCGGTGCCACTGGAACCACTTGACGTCCTGGCTCTCACCAGCGGGCGGCGCAGGAGTCACCGCCGGAGCCTCCATCAGATACCGCAGGTCGAGGTGGCGATGCCCCTTCGGGCCGGGATGAACGTCGACGTGCAGTAGCGGCGGTCCGGCGACGCCGACCGCGTCCGGGAACGTGACATCGAGCCCTGTCTCCTCGTGCGCCTCGCGCCGGGCGGCATCCCACGGGGTCTCGCCGCGGTCGATGTGCCCACCCGGTTGCAACCAGATCCCCAACCGCTTATGGCGGTGGAGCACCACGCCACGTGTTCCGACGATGATTGCGGAGGCGGTGACGTGCACGCGGTTGGAACGTTCGTCGAACGGGTTGTGCAAGGAGTCGAAGGACGAGACGAACTCGGCGATCGCGGTGCGCTCACGGGCGTCTACCGGGCGCCTGGCTAGCACCGCCTTGCGCACGGTCGCTCCCAGTTCCGCGCCCAGTTCCGCAGCAAGTTCCGCGCCCGGCCCATCGTCCAAACCGTTGCTGCTGCGATCCACCCCCAGCACGGTAGAAGGTCGCGTGTCGTAAACGTCAAGGAATCGTCCTTCAGATCACCCGCGTAACGGCCGATAGATCGTTCGTTAGGGCATCACCCGCCGGGACTCGGCGGCAACTACGGACGGGAATCGCACGGACATGGAACCCGATGTACAACTGGCACCGCGCGTGTTGCTGGCGGTCGGCGACGCCATCTTGCGCCGCGTCGCCGGGGCAGCGCTGCGCGCCAGGGGATTCAGTGTCAGCGCGACCACCGAGCAGGATGCGGCGCTGACCCTTGCCAAGTCATTCTCTCCCGATGTGG
>JBDSMK010000487.1:0-4132 GCA_039915905.1 Ilumatobacteraceae bacterium | reverse complement strand
TGATGCGTGCGTTGGTGTGGATCACGGTCATCGTTGCGGGGACGGCGATGATCGTGTGGGGCGCCGAGACGTTCGCCAAGCATCTCGCCGACGCATCCAATCGGCTCGGGGTCACCGCGTTCGCTCTCGCGCTGCTGCTCGCCCGGTGCCGAACCAAAGGAACTGGCCACGGTCGTGTCTGCATCAGTTCGCCATGTCGACGGCGTCGCCTTCGGTGACGTGATCGGCGCCAACGCTGTGGTCGTCACCGTCGCGTTGGGTGTTGGGGGCGTGGCTCCGCGACCCTCCCGTTCACCGCCAGTAGCCGTCGCTATGCGCTCGGCAGCCTGCTGCCGGGCGCCGTCGCAGGATTGATGTGGAACGGGACGCTGCAACGGTCGGAGGGCGGCGTGCTTGTCGCCCGCCTACGTCGTGTTCGTCGCCGTAATCTGGTGGCGGGAACGGCGTCCTCCTTCATTCGGTGAGATTGGGGCGCTCGACGAAGGCGCCGATCCCGACGGCCGTGTCGGATCCGACCTCGGCTATGTGCTGGCCGGTCTGGTCGCGCTCCCTCGACGGCGATCTTGCCTGATGGATGCAGACATCGACACTGCAGTTCAACGTCAGGTAGGTGGCGACGCGCAGGACGGTCCGCGAGGCGTAATCAGAGGGTGCGCAACAGCTCGATGTGCGGGGCGCGGGCACTGCGGATCGCCGTTATTGCGGCTAGCGCGGTCGCAGCGACGGCGATGGTGAACACCACAGCGAGATAGGCCCATGGCACCGATAGCGCTGCCGGGGCCGGATCGAACACGCCGGTCAGGACCTTGACGAGCATGTTAGCGAGGACCCATGCGCCCGCGGCTCCGGTGACGAGCCCGGCGAAGGTGATGGCGATCGCTTCAGCCCACACGAACCCGCCCAGCTGGCGGCGGTTGGCGCCGAGGGCGGTGGCGATCGTAAACATCCGGCGTCGTTCGGCGAGGCCGAGCCACAGGGTAAGACCGGCGGCCGCGGCGGCGAGCGCCAGCGCGAATCCGAGCTCGACCTTGGTGAGGCCGCCGAGATCGACGGCGGTGAGGCTGGAGCCGACGATCTTGCGGCTGGTGACGACGTCGGTGACGGTGGCAGCGGTGCCTACCTGGGCGCGTAAGGCGTCGGCGGTGGCGACGACGTTGATGCCACCGGTATCGACGAGGAACGCGCCGACCGTGTCGCTTCCTGTTGCTTTAGCGACGTAGTCCGCATTGGCCAGGAGGAAGCTGTCGTGCGGTGCGGTCGGGAACTCCTTGGCGACTCCTACGTAGTGGAAACCGACGTTGACGTACTGCTTGCTCCGACCGTCCTGCAGTCGCAGGGTGATCGGGTCGCCGGGGAGCAACTGGAAGTCGTGCACGGTCTCGGCGGACACCAGCAGGCCGTCAGGTTTGGCGGCGAGCGTGGCCATTAGCGAACTGGCTGTGCCGCCCTCGAAGTAGGCGTTCTGCAACCGACCAGCGTTCTCGATCGTGGAGGCGTTGACGCCGAACAGGTCCTGCAGGTCGGCACCGACATAGGCGAAGCGGTGCTGGATTGGTTCGACGTGGTGTACTCCTGGGGTGGCTGCGATTGCCTGAGCGGTAGCTGCGTTGGGTGAAACGGTGGCCCCGGGCGACGTGGTGACGGTGACATCGGCGCCGTTGGAGAGCACTGCATCGACACCGGCCTGATGGCGGTACGTGGCGTTGAAGATCGCAGTCGACGCTGCGAAGCCGATGGTCAGCGCCACGAGTGCTGCCCCGCGGGCGAGCAATCGCCGCTGACGTTGCAGGCCTGCCGCAACTGTGTCGGACAGTCCGCCGGCAACTGGCCGCAGCGCGGCTCCCACAACGCGGCGGCCGCGGGCCAGCACCGTGCTGGTCAACCGGTAGCTGAGCAGGCCGATCCCGGTCCACAGCAGCGCCGGACCGGCAAACGCCCAGTAGCTGACGGAGATCGTCGGCACGCCTTCAACGGCGAGGACGAGCTTGTAGCCGTTACGCGACGTCAGCCAGAATACGATCCCCGCGAGCGCGAGCACGATCACGTCGAGTCCCCAACGCATCCACCGCGGGTTGGCTGCCCGGCCGACCACGCGGCGGGCGGCGACCACCGTGACGACGCGGGCGTCACGCCGGGCGGGGATCGCGATGCTGGCGACTGCTACCAGCACTCCTACGAGCACTGCGCCGCCCGCCCAGACCAGCGCGGAGTTGGTGGTGGCCCCGAAGCTGGCAGCGCCGAACGCGAGGTGACCCACCAGGAGCGCAAGACCGAGGCCGGCTGCGGAGCCAACAACGCCGACCAGCGCTGCTTCGGCTACACCGAGCCCGACGAGCTGACAGGTGGTCGCGCCACGGGCGCGCAACAGGGCCTGGTCGCGGCGGCGCCGGTCGCTGCCCGATGCTGCGACTGCCGCAGTGAGCAGACCTGCCAGCACCGCTCCCGGTGCACCGAGGAACAGGAACAGGACCTGGGCGTAGAGGGCGTCGCTGCGTGCCGCCGAGAGTGTCGCCGCGATGTTGTCGCCGACGAGGCCGGTGCCGGTGAGTTTGACCTCCAGGTTTCGGGCTTGACCTGTGATGTCGCTGTACGCGACCGCCGGATCGTTGGGGAGTCGATGATCGAGCTTGACGTGTACCTGGGTGTGTACGAGGTCTGGCCGGTTCGCGGCGACCGGGTCGAAGATCTGATGCCACACGGTGCTGGGCACGATCAGCACGTTGTCCGGAGGAGCCTGAAGCTGTGCACCGGGGGGTGCGCCAACGTTCTGGAACAGCGAATCGGCCTGGGGCAGGTCCACGACACCGTCGACGCTTAATGTCACCGGCTGGAGCCCGGCGCGTCCTACCGTGATCGTGTCACCGGGCGCGGCTGCGAGGTTGGCAGCGGTCTGCTGGAACAGCAGCACACCGTTGGCCGAACCGATCAGGGTGCGCAGCTCGCCGGGGAACGAGGTTCGGTAACTGTCGGAGATCCCGATCACCTGACCCGGGCCGGTCACCCTGCTCGTGCCACCTTTCGAGTTGTCGAACCCGCTTGTCGTGCCGAACTGCACCGGCTCGGAGTTGACCACGTGGTTCGCCGCGGCCACCTGGGCTGCGACAGCGACCTGGTCGGCACCGGGTTGGACTTGGACCTGCCAGTCGACAGCGACGGTGTTGATCGCCCGGCGGGTCATCGTCGACTTCGACGCCGACAGGAACGCCCCGAGCGACGCCAGAAGAGCGACCGCGAGGGCGACGCCGGTAGCGGTGGCGATAAGCCGTCCACGGCGACGGCGAACGAGTCCGACGAGCCAGGTGACCGACAGTCGGGCTGTTGCGAGTGGGTGTCGATTCAGCATGTGACGGGTGTTCCTCCGGCGAGGCTTCCGGCTGTAAGACATCCAGCAGTCATCGACCACTGGACGGCGAGGCGTTCGGAGACGGCTGGGTCGTGGGTGTTCACCACCAGCGCCGCACCGGTGTGCTTTGCAGCGTCGATCAGTGCGTCGATCACCAGCGCTCCGTTCTCATGGTCGAGCTGCCCGGTTGGTTCGTCGGCGAGTATCAGCCGGGGACGCCCGGCAAGCACGCGTGCCACTGCAACACGCTGCGCCTGGCCACCGGAGAGCTCCTCGGGGAGTTTGGCCGCCAGCGGCTCCAGGCCGAGTCGTTCGAGCGCAGCGAGCGCGTCGATCCGCGCGGCGCGCCGATCGACGCCTAGCAGCAGCAACGGGAGGGCGACGTTCTCGATCACATCGAGCGGCGCGAGCAGGCTTGGGGCCTGGAATACGATTGCCAGCGGCCCAGGTTGCAGCTGATCACGGCGACCGATGGCTGGCCACTCGATCGTGCCCGTCGTCGGACCGTCGAGACCGGCGAAGAGGTGCATCAGGGTGGTCTTGCCCGACCCCGACGGCCCGGTGATCGCGATCTGATCACCCGGCTCGATCGCACACGTCACGTCGTGAACGGCGACCACCGAGCCGCGTCCGCTGCCGAACGTGCGCGCCATTGCGGTGGCCCGGACCAACGCCGAGTCCGTCACGACGCCACTCGCCCGTCCGACATTCCGACACGACGATCAGCCGACGCGGCGACGTTGCTGTCGTGGGTCACCAGCAGCACCGCGGCGCCGCCCGTGGCATGAC
>JBDSMK010000484.1:0-2559 GCA_039915905.1 Ilumatobacteraceae bacterium | reverse complement strand
CAGGACACGCTCATCTACCTACCTAAGTACGCCGACCCGAAGACCGCGATAGCCGACGGCTACGCATCGATCGGCGATGCAGGCACCGGCGACGAGCACTACATCAAGTCCAGTCTGATCGAGGACAACGACATGCTCGACCCGCAGAAGCCGGAGAGCCTGGTGTACAAGGTGCAGGGCGATCAACGAACCCTGGCCGGAGCGATGTACATCGCCAGCAGTCGCCCGCTCGACGACCCGTCACTCACCGACTACGCAGGCGCTCTGATGACCTGGCACGAGCACAACAACTTGTGCTGGGGTATCGGCGCCGACGGCAAGCCGAAGGTGGTCGGCCTGACCGACGCCAACGGCGTCTGCTCGGTCGGCGTGCAGGCCGGCGGCAACAACCCGATGGTCCACGTGTGGATCATCGCTCACCCCTGTGGCGTGTTCGCCGCACTAGAGGGTGTCGGCGCCGGCAACGCGGCGGTGCCAGAAGCGCAGCGCCAGGACATCTGCACAGTGCCTCATCAGCACGGCACCAGCGATGCCGCCAGCAATAGCGGCTCCGCAGCCGTGCCCACAGTGGCATACGACCCGAGCAAGCCGATCGACCTCGGGGGCGTACCCAATGTGTCATTGGCGCAGCAGGCTGCCGCCGAGAACCTCGTCGCCATCAACGTCGTACGGCTGCCGCAGTGGAGCGACTACAAGGTGGCCGAAGCCGCCGGATTCCACAGCATCGGCGACGCCGGAACCGGATACGAGCACTTCATCAACTGGGATTGGATCAACGACAAGGTCTGGCTCGACCCGGACCACCCAGAGAGCCTGGTGTACACACCGCAGCCCGACGGTTCCAAGAAGTTGGTCAGCGCTATGTACATGCTGCCCGACACCGTGAAGCTCACGGATGTTCCCGACATCGGCGGTGCCCTGATGCAATGGCACATCCACGACAACCTGTGCTTCACCAGCGATTCGACAGCCCCGCAGGTGGCCGGGCTCACCAGTTCGACAGGCACGTGTCCTCCTGGTCTGGTCAAGTTTCGCCCTGCACCGATGATCCACGTATGGATAGTGCCGAACAAGTGCGGTCCGTTCGCCGCGCTGGAAGGCATTGGCGCCGGCCAGGTGGCCGCCGGGCAGACCCAGCAATGCGATCACGTCCACGGAGACGGCCTGCTGTAGCACGGTTGTTGCACCGCTACTGACATCGAACGCCCGTCACGAATGCCGGTCTTCGGCAGATCAGACCCGCACCCTGATAGTCGAGGCGGCATCACTGTCGTGGATTGCCAGCGCCGCAATCCCCGCTCCGACGGCAAGCAGCACCGACACGCCGAACGCCCAGTGGAACCCGGCCAGCGCGCGACCGATCTCGCCGGCCTTCGGCGACCGGCCGAGGGACATGTGCGCAGTAAGGATGCTGGCCAGCACGGCGACACCCAACGAAACTGCGATCTGCCGCTGGGTCGAGTAGATCGACGATGCCCGACCGGTGTCTGCGGAGGCGATCGTGGCATAGCTGGCGGCCTGCATCGGTACGAAGGCGAAGCCCATACAAAGACCTCGCGCGAACATCAGGACGCGGATCAACCACAGGTCGGTATCGAGACCGATGCGCGTGAATGACAGCACGACGACGGCCGCAGCGAACATCCCGCCGCTCATCAACCGCCGCGGCCCGAACCGGTGATACACCCGACCAGCGACGAGCGACGAGATCATGATGCCGAACGCCTGCGGGAACGTAGTGAGCCCACTGGTCAGCGCATCTTGCCCGCGCAGTAACTGCAGGTACAGCGGCATCACGAACGTCAGTCCGAGGAAGCTCGACATCGCCAGCAAGCTGACGATGTTGCACTGACGAAAGATGCGGTTACCGAGCAGGCGCAGCTCCAGCATCGGTCTGGAATTGTGCAACTCCACGAAAACCATCACGACCGCCGCGCAAACACCCACACCACCGATGAGAAGGATTATCGGTGACCCCCATCCGACCCGTGGGCCGTCACTCAAGGCGAACACCACCATCGCCAACGCACCGCCGGAGAGAACGAACCCGGGAACGTCGAACTTGCCAACCGGCTCGCGGTGCTCGCGCAGGTGACGCCACCCGAAGACAAATGCAGCGATCCCGACAGGCACGTTCACCAGGAAGATCCAGTGCCAGCTGGCTTTGGTGATCAGCAAGCCGCCGAGCACCGGGCCGAGCGCCGGAGCGGTGAGCGCTGGGACCATGATGAACATCGCCGCCTTGGCCCGTTCCACCGGAGGAAAGGCGCGGTAAAGCATGGCCACACCGACAGGGGTCAGCATCCCACCGCCGATGCCTTGAAGCACCCGAAAGGCGATCAGTTGGCCCATCGACTGAGCCAACGCGCACATCAACGATCCAGTGGTGAACGCGCCGAGAGCGAACAGGAACACACGCTTGGTGCCGAGCTTGTCGCCGAGCCAGCCCGACGCAGGAATCCACACTGCCAGACTCAGCGTGTAGCCGAGAACGACCCACTCCGCGCTGTTCGAGTGGAACTTCTCGCCGAGCGGAAAGATTGCGACGTTGACGATGGT
>JBDSMK010000482.1:0-3185 GCA_039915905.1 Ilumatobacteraceae bacterium | reverse complement strand
TTCGCACCAGTGCCTTGCCGTGACAGCAAGAAGGCAGATGCCTACGAGGGGTCGGGCCAGTTGGCGAATGGGCCGGGGCGGGCAAACATCGCTCGGTGCCAGCGGGTGGGGGTGAGGGCGATCGCACGGGGCTCGTCCTCGAACATCCAGCGTGCGAAGTGCGTTCTGGTCCAGTTGCCGAGATCGACGAGCCGAAGGGCGGCCTCAGTACCACGGCGGTGAGCCAGCACCCGCCCCAGCGCAGCAGACATGTGGTGATCGGCCATCAGATGGCTGTGCACCGCCTTGCGGTAGTGCTCGGCGACGATGCGTGGCTGTCCCACCCCGCCGGGGAGATCCGCCGCACCGGCGAGCAGGGCCTCGGTGGCGAGCCTTCCTGTGAGCACGGCCTGGCCGATTCCTTCGCCGGTCATCGTGTCGGTGGCCATTGCCGCATCGCCGACGAACAACGTTCGCCCGGCGACAAGCGTGGCGCGATTGATGCCCGCCGGAATCGGCCATGCGGTGTGACGGTCCTCTAGCTCGAAACCTTCGCCCAGCGCCTCGATTATGTGCGGGCGGTGCAACAGGTCGGTCCATTCGCCACTCATGTCACGTATCCGTCGCGAGGAACCGCGGAGCACGCCGAAGCCGATGTTCGCCCGTCCGCCTGGAAGCGGGAAGCTCCATGCGTAGCCCGGTAGCAGGTCCGGTTCGAACCAGACGTAGAGCCGTTGCGCGGCTGGGCCGGTGATGTTGCGGGCGTACTGGCGGAAGGCGTGCCACTCGCCGAGGTACCCGGGCACGTTCAAACCCTGCAGTTTGCGCGTCGGCGACCACATCCCATCGGCGGCGATCACGAACCGTGCCGCAATAGTCCGATTCGACGTAACGGCCCCGTCGTGGGCGATCGGGCCATCGGCCAGACGAGAGGTCACATCGGAGGCCAGGTGAGAGGTCACGTCGGAGGCCAGGTGAGATGTCACGTCGGAGGCCAGGTGAGATGTCACATGAGAAGTTGTGTGGGCAGTGACATGGGCGATGACGCGGTCGGTGAGATTGTCGATGCCGGTCAACGTGCAGCCCTCACGCACATCTGCTCCAGCGTCGCGAGACATCTTCAACAACGCAGAGTCAAGCTCCCGCCTGGGAGTGGTGGCTGCGAAGATGCCGTTCGCCGGCAATGGCAAGCGGACCTCGCGGCCGGCCGGCGAACGGAGCCATGCTGCGTCGACGGTTTGCCAATTCGACACCATCTTCGGCGTTAACCCGAACGCCTCCAGCTCGCGAAGCGCGAGCGTGGTCAACCCGTCACCGCAGCATTTGTCGCGGGGGAACTCGGCTTTGTCTACGAGCACAACTGAGCGCCCGGCACGTGCGAGCAGGGTCGCTGCGGTGCTGCCCGCCGGCCCGCCTCCCACCACGAGCACGTCGACGACATCGGCGTGCGCTGGTGCAGGTGCTGTCCGCCGGGTTCCGTCGGTGGCGTCCGCAGAGTCGATGGGCACGCCCCGAGGCTACGGCTACTACATGGAGCTACGGCCGGGTCGCGCTGCTCCGTATCATCGTCGTCGCCAGAGATCATCATCAGGAGATGGGCCTCGACCTGTTCGTGGACCTCTCAGCGCTCGTCAGCAAGTAAACGCGGAGACGGAGAAGCACCTCGAACGGATCGTCGTCTCCGGAGACTTCGGCGAGTGGTTGTAGCCGACGAACGCATTCATTACGTCGGTGCCGTAGACAACAACGACCCAACCCGGCTGATTACGCCGCTGATCAAGTTGGCCTGATCAGCCGCCCGATCCGAATGGGATCCGAAATGGGATCCGAATGGGATCAGAGCGCGATTGCGGCGAGCGCCTCTACTGGATCGGTGCCCCGGTGAGCGACAGCCTCCAGCGCTGGTAGATACGAATCGAACGTCTCAACGTTGGCGGCCACGAGTTGGGTGAGCAACGCTTCGCTGAGACGGTCGTCCTCGACATCGATCGACGTGCGGAAGGCTGTCTGTCCGTTGTCGAGATCGAGCTCGAAGTTGCCGACCGCCAGCGTGACGTTGATCCGTGACTGCAACTCGAGCATCGCCGTTCGCCTTTCGGGTTCGACCATGAAGTTGGCGGTGGAGTAGACAACGCAACGCTGGGTGTCCTCGTCGGACGCGATCCACAGCAGCCATGCGCCATTTTCGCCGCTGCCGTCGAGGCGTACCACGGTGTCGTCGTTGTCGTCGCGCGCGTTGGCGTCGATGTAACCGCGCTCGACGAGGAACGCGATCACCGCGTCGAACACCGGCCTGGCGCTTGCAGCCGCGGTAGTACGTGCCGTGTGGTCTGGTGCCGTGGGGTCTGGTGCCGTGTGGTCGGGGACTGTGTTGTCTGGGACGTTGTCATCGGAGACCTTGTTGTCGGAGACCTTGTTGTCGGAGACCTTGTTGTCGGGCGTCGTGGTGCTGGCAACAACGGTCTTGCTCGGCAGACGTCTGGTGGCGGCCATCAGCTGAGGCTCCACTTGCCTTCGGCGTAGCCGATCTTCAGGATCCGCTTGGTGCGGGTCAGCTTGGCGGCAAGCATCTTGGGGATCTCGGCGGCGTGCTCGTTCACCCGGTTGAACTCCAGTGAACCGGCGATCTTGTTGCTTGCTCCGTCAAGGCCCAGTTTGACCTCCAGCGAAGCAGTTGAGGCAAGGCCGATGTCGCCGAGCTTTGTCACGCTCTGAGCCGCTGCGGCCGGGTCGCTCATCTCCTTCATTGCCGAGGTGACCGTGTACATGTCCTTGACCCCGGTGAGCGCTTCGTTGGAGCCGCTCTTCTTTGCGTCGGTCTCGGTCTCGGTCTTGTGGATGGCCTTTTGCACGAAGGCGCGCAGCTTCTCGCTGAGCCAGTCGACGAGCTTGCCGGTGCCGACCCCGAGACGCGAGAACGGCAACTCGGCTTTCAAGCCGAGTGAGAGGTCGTTGCCAGTCAGGGTGACCTCAGGCTTCTCGCCCTTGGTCTTGCGCGCTCCGTTGCTCATCCAAGTGAGGGCCAGCTGGGTGCTGCCTTCCAGTTTGGTGACACCGGGCACCGAGCCGCTGAGCGCGCTGCTGATCGTGAAGCTGCGCACGTCTCGCCCCAATGACTTCTGTGCCCCGCGGTCGTGGCCGGCGATGGACCGGACCCCCTGCGCGATGAGCGAGTCAGAACCGAGGTTCGCCTTGCCGGCTCCACC
>JBDSMK010000456.1:0-6265 GCA_039915905.1 Ilumatobacteraceae bacterium | reverse complement strand
GCCGCGCCCGACGTCGTGCAAATCCATCGCCATACTGATCACCAGGTAGCTGTTGGCGTCGAAACGCGAGATCAGCTTCACACCGTGGTGATCGAGGTAGCTCTCAACCTCGAAGCGCTGCCACAGGTGCAGCTCTGAGCCGAAAACCCCACCGTCTGCCAACTCCCGGCCGAACTTTTCGGTGAACACGTTGTCGCTTCGAAACGTGACCTGAGCAACCATTCTGGCTACTGCGAGACCCTCCCACGGGCCGTCGCCAGGGGCTGCGTCGTAGTAGTCGCCGCCGCGCCACAACGGGTCGAGGCGGATCGCCCGCCGCCCGATGGCACCCCACGCGATCTGCTGCGCGGTGGCTTGCGCGCATGTCGCGATCGGCATGATCGACCGCACCCGCTGCGGATAGGTGATCGCCCACTCGAGCACTTGCATCCCACCCATCGATCCACCGATCACGCTCTGCCACACATCGACGCCGAGATGATCGGCCAAACGAGCCTCGGCGCGGACCATGTCGCGGATCGTGATCACTGGAAACCGGCTGCCATACGGCTTACCGTCCACCGGATGCGGCGATGCCGGACCGGTCGAACCCTGGCAGCCACCGAGCACGTTGACGCAGACCACGAACCAGCGATCTGTGTCAATTGCCAGACCCGGGCCGATCAGGCCCGACCACCAGCCTGGTGCAGGATGGCCACGGCCGGCCGTGCCGGCGGCGTGGCTGTCGCCCGTCCAGGCATGGCACAACAGCACTGCGTTGCTGCGGCTGTCGTCCAGCGCACCCCACGTCTCGTAAGCCATCGTCACGCCATCCATCGTCACCGCGCTGTCGAGTGCGAACGGCCTGGAGTCGGGAAACGTGTAGAACTTCCGGTGGCCGACTGCGTCGCCCGGCATCCACGCCCCGCTCACCGGATGAGGCTTATTCGTGGTGGCGGGTTGGCTGACCATGTCGTCTCCGATGGCGATCTGGCTGAGGTGGCTGGCGGAGCTCCGATGATCCCGATGTTGTAGATCAGGTCAGCGGTGATCCGGTTCGCAACGTACCGGCTGACAGGAGCGGAACCAGCCGAATTCTTCGACTACACCGTCGGACGAGTCAACGGCCGAGGCGCTCGACGGCCAGCGACTTCAACCGCTTGTAGTCCACCTTGCCATTTGCTGCGCGTCCGATGGTGTCGACCAGCACCACGTTGCGCGGCGCCTTGTACGCGGCCAACGACCGCTTGACGTGCTCCGACAGCGTCGCCAAATCCGGATGGGTGCCGTCGTGGGGCTCGACTACGGCGCAGATCACCTCGCCGAAGCGATCATCGGGAAGACCGACAGCGACCACGTCACGGACCGCAGGATGGGTGCGCAGCGCCTCCTCCACCTCTTCCGGGAACACCTTCTCGCCACCCGTGTTGATGCACACCGAGCCGCGGCCGAGCAGGTGCAGCGTGCCGTCGGCGTTGACCTCGGCGAAGTCTCCAGGGATGCTCCAGCGACGCCCCTCGAACATCCGGAACGTCTGCGCCGACTTGACCTCGTCCTTGTAGTAACCGACGGGGATGAAGCCGCCGACGCCGACCATGCCCTGCTCGCCACTGCCGGCGACAACTCGCCGGCCGTCGTCGGTGAACACGGCGCAGTTCGGACCAAGCGCGAACCTCGCTGTCTGCTCAGCAGCGCCGGCCATCGAGACCGAGCCTCCAAGCCCTACGGCCTCGGACGAGCCGTACGAATCGAACAGGATCACCTGTGGCATGTGACGAAGCAGGCCAGCCTTGTTCTCCTGGCCCCACATCACTCCCGACGATGTGATCAGCGCCATCTTTGACAGGTCGTAGCGGCCAGGATTGGCGTCGAGGTGATCGAGCATCGGACCGGCAAACGCCTGTCCGACGATGATGATGATCGTGGCCGGCAGGCCGGCGACAGTCTCGAACAGTTCGCCGACATCGAACTTGCGATGCGCAAGCGAGGCGATCGTGCCACCGACAATCATTCCGTTGATTGCCGAGAACTGCCCGGTGCCGTGCATCAACGGGCATGCCACAACCATCACTGGCGCCGGAACGTCTGGCGCGACACGAGATGCAAGCTCGGCTACCGAGGTGGCCGGCACCGTACCGAGCACCGCGTTGCCGCCGGCGCCGAGCACGTTGACGAGGTCGTCCTGACGCCACATCACACCTTTCGGCATCCCAGTGGTGCCGCCGGTGTACATCAACAACAAATCGTCGCCGCTGCGCGGCCACGGGGCACGCACGTCGTCAGCGCCAGCGCTCACTACGACTTCGTACGGTGTGGCCCACTCCGGTCCGGCGCCATCCTCGTCGGCGACCACGTACCACCGCTTGATCTTCGTCAGGCGGGAACGAATGCCTTCCAGCAAGGGCGTGAACGCGGCATGGAACACGACAGCCTCGGCGTCCGCGTTGTCGAACAGGTAGTAGATCTCCTCCGGGCCGTATCGGAAGTTGGTGTTCACCGGCGCCATCGAGACCTTGAACGCCGCTGTCATCACCTCCATGTACTCCGGGCCGTTGTAGAGGTAGCAAGCAACCTTCGACTGGCGGCCAAGACCAACGGCGAGCAGGTCGGCAGCGAGAGCGTTGGCCCGCCGATCGAACTCAGCCCAGGTGACCACTCGTTCACCCTGCACCTGACACGGCCGAGACGGAACACGGGCTGCGACCGCCTCGAAGATGTCGGCCAGGTTCCAATCGGTGCTGACGGTATTTGTCACGTTTGCCCCCCGCGTCTCGGCGGGCCGACCGGCCCGACCAGGCGACGGTAGCCAACCAGGCCGGTCGCGCACCAAGTAATCGTCAGCTCAGCCTGCAATCACCGGCTGAGCCAAAGCCAGGCGTCGATCGAACCCGGCCTCAGTCGGCAGGAAACCGTTACGGTCAGGCCACAACAACTGCACCATCGACAACGCGCCGCCTTTGCGCCAGGCGCTTCCTGTCACGAACAGATCAACCATCTCGACGGTGTCGATCGGCGCAAAAATGCAGCGCAGTTCGCCATCGAAGAACCCGGTGAGCTCCACCCCGAGCGGGATCTCCGTTCCACCGCGCAACAAGTCGGCGACCAGATCGAACAGGCCCCTGGCGGCCACCGGTTGCAACCCGAAGAGCACGACGTCGGGGAACCCGAACGCCTCCGGAAACCCGATCGTGTACACGTACCCTGCGATCGGCGGGTCGGCCTCCGGGCGCGCCTCCACCGGTTCCATCGCCCATCCGTGGGTCTCCACCATCCACTCGATCTTCTCGCCGTGAGGAATGTGAAAATCCGGCAGCGGTTTGCCGTCCATCGTCGATGACGGTAGCTGCCGCGGCCCGCCGTTGGGTAGCCGGTGCGAGAATCGGCCACGATGGGAGTCGTGATCAACCGCAGCGCGCCGATCGATCAACTAGTCGGGCGCCGCATCTAGCCGATGTACAAGTTTCTGCTGCGTCCCAAGTGGATCGCATTCCATCTTCTCGTCGCGGCTCTCGTGATCGTGATGATCAATCTCGGCTTCTGGCAGATCCGCCGACTGCACCAGCGCGAGGCGTTCAACACGCTGGTGCGGAACAACACCAACCAGCCCGTAGTACCAATCAGCAGCGTGCTCACCTCGGGGGTCGACACCGGTGCTGTGGAGTGGCGCCGGGTCGAAGTCACCGGCACATATCTCCCAGCGAAGGAGATCACCGTGGTGAACCGCTCGCAAGGCGGCGACGCCGGCCGCAACGTGGTTGACCCACTGCGGCTTGCCGACGGTTCGCTGCTCCTCGTCAACCGCGGCTTCGTTCCCGGATTGCAGGCCATCCCGGCCGCACCCACCGGCCAGGTGACGTTGATGGGCCAACTGCGTGATAGCGAGGTGCGCCGCCTGGGCCAACCATCCGATGCCTCCGGGGTACTGCTGACCGAGGTCCGGCGCATCGACATTTCCAAACTGACGCCACAGATGGGCGCACCGGTGGCACCGATGTACCTGCAGTTGCTGGCCTCCAACCCGCCCCAGGGCGACATTCCGCAGGCCGTAGAACCCCCCGAGCTGGACAACGGGCCGCATCTCAGCTACGCCGTGCAGTGGTTCGTGTTCAGCAGCTTCGCCCTGGTCGGATGGGTGATGGCAGTGCGCTACTCGGTGGCCACTCGCTCCGGCAAGCCGCGCAAGAAGCGCCGCACTCCACCGCCGATCGCCGACGAACTCTCCCGCGTTTGACTCGAGGGCCGAACGGAACTCCGCCGCCCGTGTCCCGAGCCCTGAGCCCTGAGCCCCGAGCCCCCAGCCCCCAGCCCCCAGCCCCGAGAACGTAAGGAAGTGAAGACACGGTGGTCTCACATTCCTGGGTGCCGTCAGCGCTTGTCTTCACTTCGGCGGGTTTGGTGGTCCGTCGTCGCCATCGACACTCGTCACGAACCACTGCCGCTATCGTCGACGACATGTCTACGTCTGCCCTGATGGGCGGCGTTGGCGATGTTGCAGCCTCGTGCCACGCCGTTCTTTCAAGTTCGCAGGCTGTCTCTCTCGGGTTGAACCCCACGATGTCCGGTCAGCTGGTGCGCGACGGAGTTTTGAGAATTGAGGCCCCCAATGTCCTGGCCATTCACGGCGCACCGCGCACGTGGCAGCAACGACTACGTGCAGCGACGCTGACCGGCGGCGGACACGGAGTGGCCTCCCATCGCTCAGCGGCGCTTCTGCACCGCATCGATGGCTTCGTCGACGGAGTGATCGAGATCACCACCAAACGTGGCGCCAAGATCCGCCTCGACTAGGTCGTGCAACATCAGTACAAGGACGGCATCGAAAGAGCCGATCTCGTTGAAATCGATGGCATCGCGTGCACGTCACTGGCGCGAACGCTGATCGATTTGCCCGCAGTCATTGATAATCGAACCATCGAACGCGCACTCGACGACTTCGAGCGCCGCGGCCAGAACCTGCTGTGGTTGGAGCAGCGCGCCACAGCGCTTCATCGGCCAGGTCAACGAGGCACCAAGTTGATCCTTGTCGAACTTGCCAGGCGACGCCGGCGCGGCGAGGTGCGCGGTTCGTGGTTCGAGAAGCTGATCGAGGAATGCTTGCGTTCGCCAGTTCTCCCACCGGTCGTCACGCAGTACGTGATCCGCGGCGACGACGGTGAATTCATCGCCAGAGTGGACCTCGCAATCCCCTCCTTGCGCATCGCGATCGAGGCCCACAGCCGCAGGTTCCACCTCGGTGAACACGAAGAACTCATCGACCAACGACGCGACAACCGCGGTGCGCTCGAGGGGGGCCGGGTCGGGGCTAGGTGTGGGGGGCTTCCAGCGCTGCCATGCGGCGGAACTGCTCGACCACGTCGGGGCTGCGGTGGCCAGGCTCGAGCGTGCGATAGGCGGTGTCGACGTTCACCGTAATGCGCCCGAATTCGCCCCACCGGTTGAACTCCGGGTCGGCTCCGATCTCGCGGGCGATGTCGCGCGCCGCCTCCCATGCATCGAGGCCGGCAGCGTGTCTCGCCGTCGCGGCGCTGTCGACGAACGCGAGGTAGTCACGAACCTCGCCAATGCCGGCCTTGTCGGTAACAGGTCCGTGGCCGGGAACAACGGTGTCGATGTCGAGGCCGAGCATCAGGTCGCAGGCCGCCACCCAGTTGGACAACGGGCCGGCCCACACGATGGGCGTGCCACCGATGAACAAGATGTCGCCCGTGAATACGGTGCGCGCTTCGGGGACGTAGGCGATGGTGTCACCTGCTGTATGCGCAGGGCCGACTTCGATCAGTTCGATCAGCCTGCCGCCGACGTCTACATCGAGACGACCGTCGAACGTGCGCGTCGGCAGCCGCACGTCGATGCCAGCGAAGTCAAATGCGCCGAAGAAGTGACGGAACAGTTCACCGACCTCGCCTACGGCCGTGGTCAAACCGTGCAGCAGCGCCGGTGGCACCTCACGCATCTCGTGTGCCGCAGCGCTGGAGGCGATGATCTCGGCATGCTCGACCAACTGGTTGCCATAGCAGTGATCACCATTGGCGTGGGTGTTGACCAACGTGGCAATTGGTGCAGTAGCGGTCAACGAAAGCATTGCCGCGAGCATCTCCGCCGTGAGCCGCAGGTCTAACAAGGTGTCGACGAGCAGCGAGGCACCGTCGCCTGTGACGAGCCCGGCGTTGCTCCAGCCCCATCCGCCGTCGGGTTGGAGATAGGCGAAGCAATTGTTGCCCAACTCGTGCAGGCCCTTGCTGTAACTGCTGGTACCAGCGACCATCACCCGGTACTAGCACAACGG
>JBDSMK010000348.1:0-3265 GCA_039915905.1 Ilumatobacteraceae bacterium | reverse complement strand
GAAGGCGGCGGTGGCGCCGGTGGGGTCGTCGACGGACGAGTCGGTGACGACGGCCGATGGGCGGCTTCGCACGTTTCACGTCTATGTGCCCAGTGCGATGCGTGGTGCTGTCGACGGTTCGCCGGTGCCGTTGCTGATCGCGTTGCACGGTGGCGGAGGTTCGGGGACCCAGTTCAAAGCGAACTCGGGCTTCGACGGCCTCGCCGAGGCCAACGGGTTTGTCGTGGTGTATCCAGACGGGGTGGTCGGCGGCGCGGCCGGCAATCCGTTGCGCACGTGGAACGGTGGCGGGTGCTGCGGGTTGGCGGCCAGGCAACAGGTGGACGATGTCGGTTTCGTCGACCTGTTGATCGCCACGCTGGAGACCCGTCTGCCGATCGACGCGAGCCGGGTCTACGCGGCCGGGCATTCCAATGGCGGGATCTTGGCCTACCGGTTGGCGTGTGAGCTATCCGGACGGATCGTCGCGATCGGTGTGCAATCGACGGCGATGGAGGTGCCGAGCTGTGCGCCGGATCATCCGGTGTCTGTGTTGCACATCCATGGCACCGCCGACCAGAACATCCCGATCGGCGGTGGGCCGGGTACCGACAGCGTCTCCAAGGTGTCGTTCGCTGCGCCGATCGATGGGCCGCGTGCACTGGCCGCGGCCGACGGATGTGCTGCCACTGCGGAGCCGCCGGCGGTCGACTCGGCAAACGGCGACCTGACTACCACCGTGTGGTCGTGCCCGTCGGGTGTGGATGTTCGATTCGTCGCGGTTGCCGGTGCCAGTCATGCATGGATGGGCCATCTGGCCGGTGGTTCTGGCAAGGTCGGGCCTGTGTACACGAAGCTCGATTCGAGCCTCGCAATCTGGACGTTCCTTGCCCAGCACCATCGAACCTGATGGTTGCTCGGTCGAGCGGTGCCGGCCGAGCGTGACCGTCGGCAGGTCGGGCAGTTTGTGTTGGTGCCGGGTTACAGCGGTGAGGCGCCGTTGACCAGCCCCAGGCCGGCTGTCTTGTAGCCGAGCATCACCAGCATGTCGTCGGAGGCGTTGCGCCACACCGATGGGTCGAGCGAGAGGAACCAGTTCTCCTGGGTGCGGTAGATCGGCTTTGTGTACCAGCCGAACAGGCCTGCACGACGCTGGTCGGCGGTGCGATTGTTGCCGGTGCGGTGCCACAGGCGGCTCTCGAACACGACCACTGAGCCTGCAGGGGCTTCCATAGGTATCGCCTCGACGTTGTCGGTGGGCTGTGGCAGACGGTGGAGCAGGTGGCTGCCGGGAACGAAGCAGGTTGCGCCGTTCTCGGCGGTGAAGTCGTCTACGCACCATGCCGCGTTTGCGCCTTGCGGTTCGGTGGGCCACGGTGTGGGCACGAAGATCTGGTCGGCGTGCAGCACCATCTCGCCGCCGCCGGGACCGGTGATGTTGGCCGACAGGTTGCCCAGCAGCATTGGCCAGCCGAGCACGCTGCGCAGCAGCCGTAGGGCTACCGGGTGCTCGGCCAGGTCGGCGAACACGGGTGAGCGGCTGAGCACGTTCCACACTCGTTGGTTGCTGTCGTCGTCGCCGTAGTCCAAGCCGAACTTGCGCTCGAGGCCGCGGGCCCGGTCTTGTGCTGCGGCGGCGTAGAGGTCGGTGTGCACGGTGTCCAGCACGTCGCCGGTGAGCACGCCACTGACGGCGCAGATGCCGTGGAGGTGAAGGTCGTGTTCGGCGCGGTCCAAGTCGTCGGTCGGCGCCGGAAGGTAGGTGGCTGCGGTGCTCATCATGGCCTCACCCACTTTGTAGTCCATCGTCAGTGTTGTTGCCGAAGTGTGGCGCGCATCGGCGCCGAGAGGTATCCGGCCACGATCGCGCTGCGTAGTCGTCGTGGTGCGGCGGTGGGCTCCAACGTGTCGAAGCGGTGCAGCAGTGCGGCGAGTGCCAGGCGGGTTTGCTCGCGTGCCAACGGCGCGCCGAGGCAGGCGTGAGCACCGAAGGAGAAGGCGAGGTGGGCGCGGGGGTTGGGGCGGGCGAAGTCGACTTCGTCGGGTCGTTCGAACACTGCCGGGTCGCGGTTGGCGGCGGCCAGGCCGAGCAGCACGTTGCTGCCAGCGGGGATCTCGATGCCGTCGATGGTCAGAGGCGCGGTGAGGGCCCGTCCGATCATCTGCGCCGGGCTGACCAACCTGGCCATTTCCTCTACCGCTGCGGCGTGCAGTTCGGGGTTTGCGGCGAGTTCGGGCATCGCAGCTGGGGTGTTGATCAGGATGCTCACCCCGCCGGTGATCAGCGAGGTGGTCGTGTCGTGGCCGGCGGCGAGCAGGAAGATCGCGTTGTGCAGCAGTTCCTCGTCGCTGATCGTGGTCCCGGCGTTGCCCACGTTGCTGAGCAAGTCGTCGGATGGCTGCCGGCGGCGGTGGGCGAGAAGC
Organism: Ilumatobacteraceae bacterium; assembly: GCA_039915905.1. GTDB lineage: Bacteria > Actinomycetota > Acidimicrobiia > Acidimicrobiales > Ilumatobacteraceae > JAODBQ01. The sequence continues at coordinate 862 of JBDSMK010000348.1, read as the reverse complement.
TCGGCGAGCAGTGTCTTCATCTCGGTGACCGCGTCGTCGGCCTCTTTGAAGATGTCCGCACCGGCGCGCGGTTCGAGGGCAGCGACGAGCTGGACCGACCAGCGGCGCAGGTTTCCCTGTTCGCTCAGCGGTACGCCGAGCAGTTCGCAGATGACAGCTACGGGTAGCGGCTTGGCGAAGTCGGCGACGAGGTCGAAGCCGTCCGGGTCGAGCTCTGCGACGAGGGCTTCGGCGCGGGCTCTGAGGCGGTCGCGCAACGTGTTCATCGCCCGTGGGGTGAACGCCCGGCCGAGCGGCGTGCGGATGTGGGTGTGCTCGTCGCCGGATCGGTAGAACATGTTGTTCTCGACATGGGTCAGGTATGGGCTGGCTTGCAGCTTGGTGCGGTAGTCGTCGCGTCGGTCGGTGCTCGACTGCGGGGCGCGCAGCACGTCGAGAACGTTGGCGTGGCGAGTCAGGAACCACACCCCACGGCGGCTGTGGTGCACCGGATCGTGCTCTTGGAACCTGCGCTGATAGGTCAGCGGGTCGTCGAGCAGTTCATCGGCGACCACATCGAAGTCGGTGTGATTGTCGGTGTCGGCCATCCACAAACCCTAACATGAATCCAAATTCAGGTTTACGGTGGAGCCGGGACTGGTGCGGACGCCAACGTCGCTCAAGTGACCCGTATGCTGCCAAACTCGTATGCCAGCTCCCGTAGCTCAGGGGATAGAGCAACGGTTTCCTAAACCGCAGGTCGCAAGTTCGATTCTTGCCGGGGGCGCCAAGAAAGTGGTTGTGACCAGGTCTTTAAGTCCCGTCCGAATAGTGGCTTGCTGGACCGTTGAGCCGATTGGCGGCAATGTCCTCAGCGCGATTG
>JBDSMK010000309.1:0-3323 GCA_039915905.1 Ilumatobacteraceae bacterium | reverse complement strand
GCTGACGTGTGATCAGCAGCGCTACCGGCGGCGCGATCAAGAACGAGAACTGCAACGCTGTGGTGACGTGTCCCACCGAGACGTTCAATGTGTGGGCGATCACGTCTTGGGCGCCCCCGAGGAACATCACGCCGACCGCGGTGATCGAGGCGACCCCGATGGCCGTACGCATAGGCCTGTCACGCGGCCGGTCAAGCAGGTGGTGTTCGGCCGTGTCGCCAGTGAGCCGCCGCTCGATCATCGGCACCGCATACAGGCCGACGAAGATCACCGATGGCACAAGGATCGCCGAAAAGACCAGCGTATTGATGACGAAACTGCCGATTCGGATCTCCCACGGCGGGAAAAGGCGCAGGGATCCCTCGAGGAAGCCGATGTACCAGTCGGGCTGAGAGTATGACGTGGCCTGGGCAACGTCATACGGCCCGCTGAGCCAGACCGGGTTGATCTCGAATATTGCACCCATTGCGGCGATCACGCCGGCCGTCATGAACAGCAGACCGATCGACTTCATCGCGAACGCGGGCCATACCCGTTCGCCGATGACGTTGTCCTCAGTGCGGCCCGGACCGCGGAACTGGGTGTGCTTCTGATGCCACACCAGTCCCAGATGCACGCTGAGTAGAGCAATGATCGCTCCAGGGATCAGCAGGATGTGCACCGGGTAAAGACGGCCGATGATGTCGGTACCCGGCCATGGGCCGCCGAAGATCCCGTAGGCGATGCGTTCGCCGACCACCGGGATGGCCAACACTATCGCGTTTGTGATTCGCAACCCAGTTCCCGACAAGAGGTCGTCGGGCAGCGAGTAGCCGGTGAATCCGCCAGCCAGCGCAAGTACGAGCAACGTGAGGCCAACAGCCCAGTTCAGGTCGCGCGGGCGACGGAACGCACCGGTGAAGAAGATCCGTGCCATGTGCAGCGCGATCGCCCCGACGAAGATCAGCGCAGCCCAGTGGTGCATCTGTCTGATCAGCAGTCCGCCTTTGACGTCGCGCGAAATGCGCATCACGGAGTTGAACGCAGCAGAGACCTTCTGTCCCTCGAGCGGGGCGTACGAACCGGTGTATGTCACGGTCCGCTGGGAACCCTCGAAGAACAGCGTCATGTACGTGCCGGTGATCAGGATGACGATGAAGCTGTACAGAGCCAGCTCACCCCACATGAACGAGAAGTGCGAGGGGAACACCTTGCGCAGGCTCCGATTGACGAACGATCCGCCACCGGTCCGGCTGGTCACCGAATCGACGTACCGTTCGACGAGTCCACGCCGCCGCGGCCGCTCCGCAGCCTCGTCGCTCATCAGCCTTCGTCCCACGTGATCGGACCGACCGGACGATCGAAATCGGCGGTGGATACGAGGAAACCTTCGGCATCGACGGCAAGCCGTAACTGCGCCAACGAGCGTGGGGCAGGACCGCCGATCGGCTTTGCCGCGTCGGTCGGGTCGAACACCGACTGGTGACATGGACACACCAACTGGCGCACCACGATGGGGGGGCGGTTGTCGACTCCGAACAGGCCGACCGAACAACCTGCATGGGTGCAGATCTTCGAATATGCCACCCAGCCGTCTACTGCGCCACCGTCGACCGTGCGCTTGCTCAGCACCTCGGGGGGCAAGCGCAGGAGCACCACCTGCGAGTCGTCGCGGCCGACGGCACCCTCGGGAAACACGGTGGCCAGTTGATCGAGACCGCCCGACGTCACCCCGACGGGGACGCCGTCAGAGGTCACCAGGCGCTTGCCTGGACCCCATCCGGTGCTCTTGCGTTGGCCACGTGGGCGAGGACCTAGTGAACCTACGAGTCCGATCGCGCCTACGAAGAGGCTGCCGAGCGAACCGACGAACAGGCCCACCAGAAGCTTGCGACGGCCCAACGTGCGCTTGGTCATCTCTACCTCGTCGTGAAGGCCCGACCGCTCTGCCGCAGTCGTTTGCAGCCGCTCCCGTTGTTGCACGACGTACTCATCGAAGTCGAGGTACTTGGCCCACGACACAAGACCGAATCCGAGGCCCCCGAGCGACAGTGCAAGTCCGACTCCGAGCCACGTCTGGGTTTCGCTCGTCCAGTACGACACGACGGCGAAGATCCCTCCGGCAAAGGCAATCGCGAACGACACGCACGCAGCGCGATAAGCCCGCACGTTAACCCGAGGCGGAGGGGGTGCAACCGGAACTACGTCATGCTCATCGCACATCGAGTGGTCCACCAACGGCCTTGTCGAACCCGAACATTGGCTACCTCCTCGGCTGTTCCCGAGCTTCCAGACTGTATTGCGCCAGACTGCATTGCGGAGGGGTCCCATGAGTTTGGAGCCCCGAGATCAGTTGCCCCACTGCGCCAACTGGGGCGAATGTAGCGCACAGCGTTCACCGGTTGGCAAGTTCAGCCGACCCCGAGCGCCGGATCAGCGGCGGCACAGCCGAACCAGCGGCGGCACATCCGAACCAGCGGCGGCCATCACGATGTTGGCCGGCGCCTACGAAGAGGGCGCTCTCGTCGACGGACCAGAACCACCCAACCAACGACGGCACCTCCGCTGAACAGCAGCCACTGGATCGCATAGGAGAGGTGCGGGCCTGCCTCGAGAACAGGCGGATCGACAGGGACGGCGATCTCTGGGGGATCGGATGTCGCCAACTCGAGATACATCGGAAGGACGTGGCCTCCGAACTGCGGCGCAAGTTTGGGAACGTCGACCCTGCTCACCTCGCGCAACACCACACCGCCCGGATCCGAAGGTTGCCCGAGTCCGCGCACCTCGCTCTGGCGGAGTTCGCCGACGAGGTGCACGGTGCCGCCCGGAGCGGGTGGGGTCGGGCGATCGCTCGGCACGAAGCCCCGGTTCACCAACAGCACCCCACCATCGTCTGCGATGCGCAGCGCGCTTACCACGTCGCGCCCACCTGCCCCTCCTTGGCTGAGGTTGACTACCTCGACGTCACCGGGCAGGTATGCGCCGGTGACGGACACCTTCCGCCAGTCGACGGCGCTGGGGGGCGTGGACGGAGTGAGCACCGCCGAAAGTGCGCCGACCGGCTGGTCGGCTCGGGCGCGCACGGTGGAGTTGAACTGGGCGCGCTGATGCATGCGATCGAACTGCCACAACGAAAGGTTGACCATCACCACCACAAGGGCGATCACGATCAGGTGGAACACGATCCACCGGGGATGGAACAGCGAACTTCGGTCAACCATGCGGGCCCACGGCGCTCGGACCGATCATCTCGTCACTCTGCCCCACGCCGAGCGACGATTGCGGCGCGGCCGACCAGAATTCCCGCCGTCGCCCCGGGACGACGTACGGGTTTCGCTACC
>JBDSMK010000283.1:0-5951 GCA_039915905.1 Ilumatobacteraceae bacterium | reverse complement strand
AACCCAGGTCACCCCGTTGCGGTCGCCGAGCTCCTCCAACGTCTTGGCCGAGTGCTGCAACCGCTCGTGGGCGGCGCGCTGATCGCCGCCCAGGAACAGGATCCAGGCGCGGTGCTGTTCGACCCAGGCCATGCCGCGCCGGTCGCCGAGCTCACGGAAGATCGCGTCGGCCTCACCGAGGTACCACTCCGAGTCCACCAGCGAGCCACCGAACAACTCGATGAAACCTCGCGACCTCAACGCGTGGGCGAGCAGGTCGGGGCGGTCGGCGGTGCGCAAGATGTCCACCGCCCGGCCGAGCTCGGTGCGGGCCATGTCGAGGCGGCCCTCGGCCTGGTGCAGGTTGCCGAGCAATCGCCTGGCCTCTCCCTCTGTGGCCCTGTCGCCCGACGTCTCGGCGGAGACCAGCACCGCGTCGATGTCGGCTTGGGCCTCGTCTTCGAGACGTTGGTCGACCAGCGCGTTGGCCCGCATCAGGCGCAGACGGTCGACGGTGGCGTTGTTGCCGGTGGTGGAGGCCAGCAGGCCCAAGGCGCGTGTGGTGTGGCGCACGGTGGCGCGCAGTGCGCCGGTCTCCAGCGCCTTGGTGGACGCGGCCAGCAACGCGTCGATGGCGTCGTCGACGATCGTCGCCGGCACACCGACCACCGGCCCCAGCTCACGTTCCAGCTCTGCCGCTGTGGCCAAGTGGTGGGCCAGTTGGTCGATCGCCGCGGTGGTGTTGAGTGTGGTGGTGTTGAGTGTGGTGGTGTTGAGTGCGGTGGTGTTGGCCCGGATCGCGTTGGCCACGCCGGAGTGGCGTATGGCCCGTGAGGCCTTCGTCAGCGTCTGGTAGGCAGCGTCACGCACCGAGTCGCTGCGGAACTCCCAGTGGTGACCGTCCACCTGAAGCAGGCCGGCGTTGTCGAGTTCGCGCAGCGATGCCGGGTCGAAGACTTGGCCCGTGGCCGCCGCGAACTGCTGCAGCGAGAGGGTGGAGCCGGATGTTCCGAGCGTTGCGGCGTTGTCGATCACCTGCCGCTGCGGTCCGGTGAGCTGATCGAGGCGCGCCCCGATGAGGGTGCGTAGCGTGCTCGGCAGTCCGGCGCTGGACAGCCCGTCGGCCGAGAGGCCGTCGCCGGTCAACGCGGCGAGCTCCTGGAGGAACAGCGGATTCCCGCCGCTGCGGTCGTAGAGCCCGGCGAGCAGCTGGTCGTCGTGGGCTACTTCGCTGAGCAGCCGCCGGGCGAGCTCGTCGGTCTCGGCGTGCGACAGCGGTTGCAAGACCAGCGAGAACACCGATACCCGGTCACTGCGCGGGGGCCACAGCAGTTCGTTCAGCGGGCGCATCGCGGTGACCAGTACGAACGGCAGGCGGCTCAAGGCATGCACCAGATGTTCCAGCAGTTCGATCAGCAAAGGGTCGGCCCAGTGCAGGTTGTCGATGGTCAGCACCGTCGGGCGCCGCGTTGCAGTGCGTTCGAATGCTTTCGTGATCGCCCAATGGATGGTCGATCGGGTGCTCGCCGGATCGAGGTGATCGATGTCGGAGGGGTGCCCGTGGAGGTGGATGAACACCTCCATCAGCTTGGCGAATTCGATCTCGTCGAAGTGGATCACTGCGCTGTCGGGCGGTGTGCGCAGCTGGCTGCGGATCGCGTCGATCGGGCCGGACAGATCGAAGCCGAAGTGCTTGGCCAGTGCCGTGGCGATCGGGCGGTAGACGTTGGCTTCGCCGTAAGGCAGGCACTCCGTTTCCAGAACGAACGCGTCGTCGCCGGTCTGTCCGAGCAGTTCGTCGACAAGGCGGCGTTTGCCGACCCCGCTCTCGCCGGTGATCGACAGCACCACCGCGGTGGAGCGGTGGATGGCCATTTGTAGAGCGTGCCCGCCGATCGACAGTTCGTCGAGTCGCCCGACCATCGGCACGTCGAGCCGGTGCCGGCGCCTGACGCCCGGCGGTCCGGTTGCAGCAACCGCCAGCCACGCCGGAACCTTCTGGGCGCGGCCTTTGGCTACCAGCGAACCGAACGGCTCGTAGTCGAAGGCGTGCGCGGTGAGCGCGTAGGTGGATTCGCCGACGATCACCCGGCCCGGCGGGCCCAGTCCCTGGAGGCGTGCGGCGGTGTTGACCACGTCACCCATCGCGGTGTAATCGCCGCCGGCGAGCACACCAACGAGCACCTCGCCGGTGTTGATACCGACACGCATCTGGATGCGCGCCTCACCGTTGCCGCCAGCCTCCTCGCTGGCGGACAACGACTTCTGCATTTGCAAGCCGGCTCGCACGGCGCGCTCTGGATCGTCCTCGTGGGCAACCGGTGCCCCGAACAGGGCAAGGATGCCGTCGCCAAGGATCTTGTCGATCCGTCCGCCGAACGAGGTGATGTCGTCGACCAGCCTGGCGAAGCAGCGATCTACCAGCCGCTTGGCCTGCTCGGGATCCATGAACTCGGCGAGCTCGGTGAAGCCGACGAGATCGGCGAACAGCACTGTGACAATGCGTCGCTCCTCGTGCGTCGTGGCAACGAGGGTGTGGCCGCACGATGGGCAGAAGTGAGCCCCTTCGGGAACCATCTCGGCACATGCAGGGCAGCGGGTCATGTCGGCCAATGGGTCATCACAGGTGCCGCGTCAGCGCGCGATCGTCCGGGGCATAGCCGGATAGTACGGCAGATCAGAGCTGCTCAACAGTCCGATTGGACCTGTCAGCGACCCGTGTCACGTTCAATTGCTGTGCATCATGTGCTATCAGGCACTACAACTGTCGAAATGACTGAACAGCCCACGATCACTGCCGCCGCTGGGGCGGTCGACGCGATGAAAGTGTACGGCTCGGGTGACAGCGAGGTTCGCGCCCTCGACGGGGTGACAGTCGCGTTCGAGCAGGGTCGGTTCACCGCAATAATGGGCCCGTCGGGTTCCGGCAAGAGCACCCTGATGCACTGCCTCGCTGGCCTCGACAACCTAACCAGTGGCGCTGTTTACATCGGTGACACCTACCTCGCGTCGCTGTCGGACAAGCAGCTGACCGAGTTGCGGCGCACCAACGTCGGGTTCATCTTCCAGGCCTACAACCTGATCCCCACCCTCACCGCGGCGGAGAACATCACCCTGCCGTTGCTGCTCGGCGGCAACAAGGGCGACGAGCAGTGGATCGACAAGGTGATCGACACCGTCGGCCTGCGGTCGCGGCTCAAGCACCGTCCCAGCGAGCTCAGCGGCGGCCAGCAGCAGCGCGTCGCCGTGGCCCGGGCGATGGCCAGTCAACCGACGATCATCTTCGCCGATGAGCCGACCGGTAACCTCGACAGTCGCACGGGCGCTGAGATCCTCGAGTTCATGCGTCACGCTGTCAACGAGCTCGGACAGACGATCGTGATGGTCACCCACGATCCGATCGCGGCAGGCTACGCAGACCGGGTGATCTTCCTTTCGGACGGGCGGATCGTCGACGAGATGCAGGACCCGACCGCCGACAAGGTGCTCGACCGCATGAAGCGCTTCGGGGAGTAGGGGTGTTCCGTCTCTCACTGAGAAACGTGTGGGCGCGCAAGGGTCGGTTGATGCTCACCGCGCTGGCGATCATCGCGGGCACGGCCTTCCTCAGCGGCGTGTTCGTCTTCAGCGACACGATCCGCGGCAGCTTCGACACGTTGTTCGCCAATGCCTACGCCAAGACCGACGCCTACGTGCGGTCGAGCAACAAGATCGAAGGCGACTTCGGTAACACCATCCGCGACGGCATCCCCGACACGTTGGTCGGCACCGTTCGCGCGGTGCCGGGCGTGAAGTACGCCACCGGTGACGTCACCGGCTTCGCCCGACTGAGCACCACCTCCGGCAAGGAGATCGGCACCTCCGGTCCACCGGCGTTCGGCAGCGTTTACACCGGATCGCCTACCTCGCCGTGGTCGTTGTCCGAAGGCAATCCGCCCAACGGCCCCAACGAGGTGGTCATTGACAAGCACTCTGCCAAGCTCGGCAGCCTGCACACCGGGGACCAGGTGAAGGTAACCACCGCAGTCGGGGTCGAGACTGTGACAGTGGTCGGCATCGCTCGGTTCGCCGGCAGCGACACCACTGGTGGCGCGACCTGGGCGTTGTTCGATCTGCCGACGGCACAGAAGTACGTCACCGGCAAGCCCGGTCAGGTGGATGCGATCATCGTCGGCGGCGACGGCACGATGAGCCAGCAGCAGTTGGCCGACCGCGTCGAAACGGCCATCGGCCAGCCCGACGTGGAGGTGCTCACCGGCAAGCAGATCATCGCCGAGAATCAAACGGCGGTGGAGCGTGGGTTGAGCTTCGTCAAGCTGTTCCTGACGATCTTCGCGCTGATCTCGTTGTTCGTCGGCAGCTTCATCATCTTCAACGTGTTCAGCATCAGCGCCGCGCAGCGCCAGAAGGAGAACGCGTTGCTGCGGGCCATCGGCGCCAGTCGCAGCCAGGTCACCCGTTCGCTGTTCGCCGAGGCGCTGGTTGTTGGCGTCGGCGGTTCGCTGCTCGGGTTTGTCGGCGGTGTCGGGTTGGCGTTGGGGATCATGAAGCTCCTCACCGCCGGAGGGTTCGGACCGGGTACTTCCAGCCTGGTGATCCAGCCCAATGCGTTCGTCATCACGGTGGTCGTCGGCATCGTTGTCACCTTGCTGTGCGCGATCGTCCCGGCGTTGCGCGCCGGTCGGGTGTCGCCGTTGGCGGCGATGCGTGACATGGAGGTCGACCGCACCGATCTGTCGCGCGGCCGGGTGATCACCGGAATTGCGTTCCTTGTCGGCGCGGCCGCTGCGATCGCCGGCGGGCTGGCCGGCACCACCTGGCTGCTCGGTCTTGGCACGGTCGGTCTGTTCATCTCCTTGATCGCCCTCGGACCGCTCGTTGCCGGGCCGGTGGCACGGCTGCTGACCGGGCCGCTGCGCCGTATGCGAGGGGTGGTCGGGGCTGTTGCCGGACGAAACGCATCTCGTAACCCCAAGCGCATCGCGCTCACCGCCGGTGCGTTGGGCGTCGGGCTGGCGTTGCTGGTCGGGGTGGCGACGCTCGGGTCGTCGGCGAAATCATCGATCAGGGACGCCATCGGCGCGCAGTTCGTAGGTGACTACACCGTGTCCACCACCGACTCCGGGTTCGGTGGGCTGCCCACTTCGTTGGCCGACAAGCTCGGCGAGCTACCAGAGGTGTCCAATGCCACCGGGCTCGGTGGCACGTTGATCAACGTGCTCGGCAGCGATTCCAAGCCGCACGCCAAGTTGGTGCTGGTGCTCAATCCGGCCTCCGCCCAAGGCACCATCGCGTTGCCGTTCGTCAGCGGTGGGTGGCAGCAACTCGAAGACAACGGACTGCTCGTATCCAAGAGCACCGCCGAGAGCCAGCACTATGTCGTCGGTTCCACAGTCGACGTGTCGTTCCTCGACGGCACCACGAAGGTGGTCACAGTGCGTGGCGTGTTCGACTCGCGTGGCTTCGGCAACTACATCGTGGACCGCAACCTGTTCAAGGGGACACCCAACCAGGTGTTCGACCGGCAGATCCTGGTGACCCGCAAGCCAGGAGTCAGTGATGCCGCGGCGACTGCGGCAATCACTGCGGTCGCCGACGGCTATCCGACCGCCAAGGTAGAGACCCGCAGCGAGTTCATCGACGCGCAGTCAAGTCAGGTCGATACCTTCTTGAACTTCGTCTACGCGTTGCTCGGCATGTCGATCTTCATCGCCGTTCTCGGGATAGTCATCACCTTGCTGCTGTCGGTGTACGAACGACGGCGTGAGCTCGGCCTGATGCGTGCCGTTGGCGCCACCCGTTCCCAGATCCGCGGCAGCGTGCGGTGGGAGGCGGTGATCACTGCGGTCATCGGCGCGGTGATGGGCGTCGGGTTGGGTCTTGCGCTCGGCTGGATCGTGGTGCGCGCCCTGCGCGATCAGGGTCTCAGCACGTTCGCCGTGCCGACCATGTCGATCGTTGTCTTCACGGTC
>JBDSMK010000282.1:0-2977 GCA_039915905.1 Ilumatobacteraceae bacterium | reverse complement strand
TGGCCACCTGGCGGCGTGGCCGGCAACTCGTCGCGGCACGAATCCATCGGGGCGAGCGGCCAATCGAGGAAGTACTGGACGAGGCCGGCGCGGTGACCAAGGTGCCCGGCACTGCTGTGTTCATGTTCAAGGATCTCGGGCGGGCCCCGCCGGCGTTGGTCAACAACCTGCGCCACAACAAGGTCATCCATCGCAACACGCTGCTGGTCGCAGTGCACACCACCGACGCCCCTCGAGCCGATCCGTCCGAACGTTATGAGGTCACTCGGATCGAGCCCGGGGTGCATCAGGTGGTGCTCAAGTTCGGGTTCATGGAGGAACCCGATGTCCCGGCGGCGCTGGCAACCGTGCGCTTCAGGGGCCTCACCTTCGAACCCGACGAAGCCACATACTTCATCGGCCGGGAGACCGTCATGGCGGGCAAGGTTCCGGGGATGAACGCCCTAGGTGAACGGCTGTTCGTGTTGCTCAACCGCGGTGCCGACAGTGCCAGCCGGTTCTTCAACCTGCCTGCGTCACGCGTCTTCGAGGTCGGTTCGCAGGTCGAGATCTGAACCTCGGCTCGAGACGCGCAACTATGGTTGGACAGGAATGGTCTAGGAGACGCAGATACAGCTCTAGGAGACACGGGGTTCACGCGAGATGAGCGACACGAACATCAACCGGCCGGTAAGCGCGATCGACGCGCTGCAGTGGGAGAACCGGCGGTTCCCACCGTCGGCCGAGTTCAAGCAGCATGCATTGGTGCGCGACACAGCGATGTACGACGCCGCTGCGGCCGACGACGAGGGGTTCTGGGCTGGTCAGGCCGCCGACCTGCTCAGCTGGAGCACCGATTGGTCGACGATCTGCGATTGGCAGTTGCCCTACGCCAAGTGGTTCGTCGGCGGAGAGCTGAACGTGGCCTACAACTGCCTCGACCGCCACGTCGAGGCCGGACGCGGCGACAAGGTGGCGTACTACTGGGAGGGTGAGCCTGGCGATTCGCGGATCATCACCTACGCCCAACTGCTTGAAGAGGTGCAGCGCTTCGCCAACGTGCTCAAGGGTCTCGGTGTGGTCAAGGGCGACCGGGTCAACATCTACCTGCCGATGATCCCCGAAGCGGTGGTCGCGATGCTCGCTTGCGCCCGGCTCGGCGCCCCGCACAGTGTCGTTTTCGGTGGGTTCAGCGCGCAGAGCCTCACCGACCGGATCAACGATGCCGAGGCCAAGGTGCTGATAACCGCCGACGGTGGCTATCGCCGAGGCGAGGTGTTCCCGCTGAAGCCGGCCGCTGACGAGGCGTTGCAGGGCACCTCCACCATCGAACACGTGGTTGTCGTGCAGCGCGGAAACAATGAGGTCACCATGGTCGACGGCCGAGATCATTGGTACCACGACCTGATGGCCGACGCGGATGGCGTCTGCCCGGCCGAGCCGATGGACAGCGAACATCTCCTCTACCTGCTGTACACCTCTGGCACGACCGGTAAGCCGAAGGGCATCATGCACACCACCGGCGGTTACATGACTCAGGTCGCATTCACCCACAAGTACGTGTTCGACCTGCATGCCGAAACCGACGTGTTCTGGTGCACGGCCGACATCGGCTGGGTCACCGGGCACAGCTACATCGTCTACGGCCCGCTGGCGAACGGGGCGACCAGCGTGATGTACGAGGGCGTGCCGAACTATCCCGCCAACGACAGGGTGTGGGAGATCATCGACAAGTACAAGGTCTCGATCTTCTACACCGCACCGACTGCGATCCGCACCTACATGAAGTGGGGTGCGCAGGAGCCCGACAAGCACAGCCTGTCCTCGTTGCGCGTGCTCGGGTCCGTCGGTGAGCCGATCAACCCTGAGGCATGGATGTGGTACCACGAAAACATCGGCCACGGAACATGCCCGATCGTCGACACCTGGTGGCAGACCGAGACAGGTTCGATCATGATCAGCCCGTTGCCGGGCGCCACCACCACCAAGCCTGGTTCTGCGACGTTTCCGCTACCAGGGGTGGCCGCCGAACTGGTTGACGACGAGGGCAACGGCGTTACACGCGGCGGTGGTTACCTCACCCTCACCCGGCCGTGGCCGGCGATGTTGCGCGGCATCTGGGGCGACGCGCAGCGTTATCAGGACACCTACTGGAGCCGCTTTCCGGGGCGGTACTTCGCCGGCGACGGCTGCAAGATCGACGACGACGGCTACTACTGGCTGCTCGGCCGGGTGGACGACGTGATGAACGTCAGCGGTCACCGCATCAGCACCACCGAGGTGGAGAGTGCGCTGGTCAGCCACCCGGCCGTCGCCGAGGCAGCCGTAGTCGCGGCCAACGATGCCACCACTGGGCAGGCGATAATCGCCTATGTCACGCTGCGTACCGGCGAAGACATCGGCATGTCTGCGCTGCGCGACCACGTCGCCCACGAGATCGGCTCGATCGCGAAGCCGAAGATGATCTACTTCACGCCCGACCTGCCCAAGACTCGCAGCGGCAAGATCATGCGCCGGCTGCTGCGCGATGTGGCCGAGGGCCGCAACATCGGTGACACCACCACGATCGCCAACGCCGACGTGGTCGAGGAGCTGCAAAGTCGTGCCGCTGCTGTAGCCGGTGAGGATTGAGCGAACCGTCGCGCCCACCGGGCGCGCTCGTCGGACGGGCTGACGCCGCTCAACGCTCAAGCGAGCGCGTCGCAGCGCCGATAGTCATGCGTGGTCGAACCCACCCAACTGCCCCGATACACCCGCGACGACTTCCGACTGGTGGTCGAGTCTTCGCCACCCCCGCCTCCGCCTGCACCCGCCGGAACACAGGCGCAAGCTGGCGGCACCAACGCTGACACGTTGCTCGAAGGGCTCACCTGGAGCGCCGCACAACCGGGTGACCTGCCGGCCGCTGAAGCGTTCCTGGCACCCGACCGGACCGTGCCTGTGGCACCCGACCAGATGGTGCCCGTGGCACCCGACAGGACGGTGCCTGTGGTTGGTC
>JBDSMK010000189.1:0-3754 GCA_039915905.1 Ilumatobacteraceae bacterium | reverse complement strand
CAATCGGTCCCGAAGTCCGAGACGGAATCGAACCAGACGGAACCCAGCCAGACGGAACCCAGCCAGACGGAACCCAGCCAGACGGAACCCAGCCTGACGTGTGCGCGTGGAACCGTCTGCCGCGGTTGGTCGTCGGAGGACTGGCGACGCCTGTGGTCGTGCTGCTAGTCGTGTTCTACGGCTGGCCGCTCGTCAACTTGCTGGTCAAGGTGGTCCACGGCACGACCATCGTCGACACGTGGCGCATCCCGGGTCTCGGCGCGGTGGTGTGGTTCACGATCTGGCAGGCCGTCGTCAGCACTGTGTTGACCGTGGCTGTGGGCATGCTGCCCGCCTACGTGCTCGCCCGGTTCCGGTTCCGCGGCCGCAGGGCCGTGCTGGCATTGGTGACCGTGCCGTTCATGCTGCCCACCGTGGTAGTCGGCGCGGCATTCATCGCGTTGCTACCGGCCGGGTGGCAGGGCACCGCGCGGGCAATCGTGTTGGCCCACGTGTTCTTCAACGTCGCGGTCGTCGTTCGCCTCGTCGGCGGGATGTGGGCGGTGATCCCCCACGACCTCACCGGCGCGGCGCGCACCCTCGGTGCAACGCCGTGGCAGGTGGCCAGGCATGTGGTGATCCCTCTGCTACGCCCGTCGCTGTGGGCTGCGGCAATGGTCGTTTTCCTGTTCACTTTCACCTCGTTCGGTGTGGTCACACTGCTCGGCGGCGCAGCCAGGCCCACCGTGGAAGTTGAGATCGCCCGGCGCGCCACACAACTCGGAGACATCGGCGGCGCAGCCGTGTTGTCTGTCGCCCAGTTGATAGTGCTCGGAGTGCTGGTGGTGATTGCCACCCGCCTGCAACGACGCGCCGCGGTGGCGTTGCACGGCGCCGCCGCGCCGCGGCGAGTCCGCACGATGCGGGAACGCCGTCTGGTTGCGGCAACGTGCACGATCACGGTGGTTGCCATCGGCGCCCCGCTGGCAGCGCTGGTCCGACGGTCGTTCGATGTCGGCAACGGCTGGTCACTCACTGCATGGCGCGGCCTCGGAGGCACTGCCACACAACGCGGCATCAGGCTCGGAGTAGATGCGTGGGCCTCGCTGGGGACGTCGCTTCGGTTCGCTGTAGTTGCCGCCCTGCTGAGCACGGTGGTGGGTGGTCTGGCTGCACTGGCCATCACCGCCGCTCAGCGCGCCGGCCGGTTGCTCGACGTGGCCACGATGCTGCCATTGGGCACGTCGGCGGTGACCATCGGGTTCGGGATGCTGATCACGTTCGACGTAGCGCCGTTCGACTGGCGCGCCGAGTGGTGGTTGATCCCCGTCGGCCACGCCCTGGTGGCCACCCCGTTCGTGGTCCGCATGCTGGTACCGGCGTTGCGTTCGATACCCGGTGACCGGCGGGCAGCTGCTGCCACACTCGGCGCATCGCCGCTGCGCGCCTGGCTGGCCATCGACGTGCGCTCGATGATCCGCCCGCTGGCCGCAGGCAGCGGGTTCGCCGCGGCCATCTCACTCGGAGAGTTCGGGGCCACGACGTTCCTCACCCGGTCGGGCAACGAGACGCTTCCAATCGCCGTGGCCCGGCTGCTAGGCCGGCCGGGCGAGGTGTCGCGTGCCCAGGGGTTCGCGGTTGCAACCATCTTGCTGGTGCTCACCGCTGCGATCCTGGCAGCGGTGGACTCCAGAGTGCGCGGCGATGATCGCCTATGACGGCAACGCTCGATGTGCGCGACGTGACGGTGGCCTTCGGTAGTCGCACCGTGCTGGAGCGCTTCACTGAAACCATCGGCCGAGGCGAAGTCGTCGCCCTGCTCGGACCGTCAGGTAGCGGCAAGAGCACGCTGCTGCGGGTGATCGCCGGGTTGCTGGTCCCCGACGCCGGCACCGTTCGGCTCGACGGCGCCGACCTCACCACGATGCCCGCCCACCGCCGCAACATCGGTCTGGTTTTCCAAGACGAGCAGCTCTTCCCCCACCTCGATGTGGCCGGCAACGTCGGCTTCGGGCTGCGGATGCACGGCATCGGCAGACGACAGACCGCCGAACGGGTGGCCGAGGTGCTCACCTTGGTCGGTCTAGCCGGGCTCGCCGAAAGGCAGGTCGGACGGCTCAGTGGCGGCGAGGCAAAGCGCATCGCCCTGGCGCGCTCGCTGGCGCCACGACCGGCCGTGCTGCTGCTCGACGAACCGCTGACCGGCCTCGACCGTGAGCTCCACGACCGGTTGGTCATCGACCTTGCCGACGTCCTGCGGAGCACAGGTACGACGGCGGTCCTGGTGACTCATGACCACGACGAGGCCGCGGCGATCGCCGATCGGATCGTGCACCTCGCAGCGCCGACGGCCTGATGTTGCGCCCAGCAGCTCCGACGCGAACCACTACCGTCACAGCGTGACCGGTTCTGTAAGCCCGGTGCGCATCGGCTTCCTCGGCGCCGGGCTCATCGCCACCTACCATTCCAAGAGCCTCCGGCGCAGCGGCGCCGTGGTGGAACGCGCCGGCGTGTACGACCCCGACAGCCCACGCGCAGCGCAGTTCGCGGCTGCATCCGGACATACCGTGTGCGCCGACGAGGACGCCGTGATCGACGGATGCGATGCGGTCTACATCTGCACGTGGACGAGTGAGCACCCCCGCCAGTTCGCCAAGGCCGTGGCCCGCGGCCGAAACGTGTTCTGCGAGAAGCCACTCGCGACAACTGTCAGCGCAGCTGCGGAGATGGCCGAGTTGGCTAACGCAGCCGGGATCACCGCTCAGGTCGGTCTGGTGTTGCGTCGCTCGCCGGCGTTCATCTGGGCGCGGCATCTGATCGACGACCCGGTTGCCGGGCGAGTGATGAGCGTGGTGATGCGCGACGACCAGTTCATCCCGATTCAGGGGCACTACGAATCGACGTGGCGTGCCGACCGCAACCTGGTCGGCGCCGGCACCCTGCTGGAGCACAGCATCCACGACGTGGACATGATGCGGTACCTCGTCGGCGACATCGCCTCGGTCAGCGCGCACACAGCCAATTTCCACGGTCACGACGGAATCGAAGACGTAGCCGCTGCCACCTTCCGCTTCGCAGGCGGCGCGCTCGGCACGCTCACCAGCGTGTGGCACGACAACCTCGCCCGTCCCAGCTTGCGGCGCGTCGAGGTGTTCTGCGAACGCCGCCACGTCGTAATCGACGGCGACGACTGGTTCGGGCCGGTCTCGTGGACTGACAGCGACGGCTCGTCTGGCTCGATCGACGGCGAGAGGTTGGTCGACTCTGTGGAGCCGCTGCTCGACGGCATCGCCAACCCCGACGGAGCGTTTGTACAGGCCGTCATCGAGGGTCGCCCGGCTCATCCCGATGTCGCCGTAGCGTTGAGCGCCCACAGGGTGGTGGAGGCGATGTACGCCTCGGCCGCCGCTGGGGGCGCTGCGATGGAGGTCTCCCGGTGAGTGCCGGGGGCGCCCAATCACACGGCACTAGGGCACCAGCCCCGATCGTCGGCAACGTCGCGGTCGGCGAGGTGTACCCGCTGCGCCGTGACGTGCTCCGCAACGGTGACCCGCAGGCAATAGTCGAGTTCGCCGAGGATCGGTGGCCCGGTGTCGTTCACCTCGCAGTGTTCGTCGGGAGCTCGATCGTGGCCGTATCCACCTGGATCCCCCGTCCGCTACCGGCAGGCAGCGAGGCTTCGAAGCGCGGGCTCAACGCAGCCTCTGCGGTGCAGTTACGCGGCATGGCCACGGCTGCCAGCCATCGTGGCAGCGGTATCGGCGGAGTGCTGGTC
>JBDSMK010000172.1:0-4448 GCA_039915905.1 Ilumatobacteraceae bacterium | reverse complement strand
AGGGCCGGCTCCACTTCCTCGTCTTCTTGATGACCCGGGACATCTTGACCCACTGCGCGGCCATGCCGTCCTTGTAGGTCACCAGTGTGAGCATGATGGCTATGCCGCTGATCAGCTGGATCCATCGCCCTACCCCGTCCCACGTCGTCTCGATGATCTCCTGGTTGATCCCAGCGGTGGCCAGCGTGGAACCGACGAAAGCTCCGAGCAGTTGGCCGACGCCACCAAGCAGCGCCAGGCCGGCCAGGGTGATCGAGGTGAAGTTGTTGAATGACTGGTAGCTGATCGAGCTGAGCCGGAACGCCAGGACGATTCCGCCCAAGGCGGCGATTGCGGACGCAAACGAGAACGCGAAGAGCTTCGCCACCATCACGTTGATGCCCAGCGCCGCCGCAGCACGTTCGTTGGTTCGCACCGCGATCAGTCGACGACCGCTGCGGCCGCGCCGCACGTTGGCGACGACCGCGACTGCGACGATGGTCATTGCCAACACGAAGATCCCGTAGCGCGCCGGGTGGTCGATCGAACCGATGTCGTATCCGAAAAGGTCCGGATTGCCGACCTGTGTGCCCTGAACACCGCCGGTGAAGTTGCGGTTCCTGAACAGCATCAACTCGATGGCGCTGCCCAACCCGAGTGTCACGATCGCGAGGTTGATCCCTCTGGTTCGCACAGCGGGCAGACCGAAGATGAAGCCGAGCGGTACCGCTGCGGCGACGCCGGCGAGCAGTGCGAGCGGGAATGGGATGTCGAAAACCGCCACCAAGCGACCTGCTACATAGGCGCCGAAGCCCGCAATCGCATACTGCGCGAGCGAGAGTTGGCCGGCGTATCCGGTCAGCACCACGATCAAGAGAAGGACGATCGCCACCCCCAACGACACCGTGATCGCATCGATCCACTTCGCCTGCTTGGTCAGCATCACGAACACGATCGCTCCACAGCCGAAAAGTGTCCAGGCCCAGTTGATCCGACCGGTTCCGACCATCGGCAGTCGTTGCAGATAGTGATCACGCAATGGCAGCGAACGACCTCGGAACACCAGGACCACGATGATCACGAGGAACGGCAGCGACGCGCCGAGGCCTTGCTGGTTTACAAACCTTCCGGTCAGCGTCTCACCGATGCCGATCGCGAATCCCGCTGCCGTGGCGATGGGAAAGGAACGGAAATCACCGACCAGTGCGGCAGCCAGCGCGGCAAGGGTCAGCGACGTCATCGCGGTCACCGACAACGTGATGATGGGCACGACCAGGATTCCTGCGAACGCGGCGATCCCCGATCCCAATGCCCAGTTCAGCAAGCCGATCCGATTCGGCGAAAGGCCGATCGCCGCTGCCGAACGCTCGCTCTCCGAAACCGCCTCCGTGGCGAGACCGAACTGGCTCGACCGATAAAGCAACCACAGCAAAAACGCCGAGACGCATCCGATGCCCAGCAGGATCAGACGATCGACCGTGATACCGACATCACCCCACAGGGTTACGCGGTCTGTCGGCAGCCAACTCGAAACCTGACGGGATTGGGAGCCGTAACGGATCACAACCCCGGCCTGGATGGCGATAAGTACACCAAGCGTCGCAATCACCCGCACCAGCGAACTCGACCGCCGCAACGGTCTCATGATCACCCAGTGGGTGAGCGCCCCGAGCAACGCTGACCAGGAAACGCCCACGACCACCGACGCAACAAACGGCCATCCCTGCCCCTGGTGCAACTCCCATTGCATGAAGACACCCGCGATCGCTGTGGCGCCCAGTGAAAAGTTCAGCACTCCGGTGCCGCGATAGATGACGATCAGACCCTGTGACGCGAACGCGTACAGCGCGCCGACGCCTAAGCCGAGCAACGCGAATCTGATGACCTCGTTCATCGTTCCCCTTGCTCAACCCGCCAGGTCCCCAACGACAAACTGCAGCGGTGAAAGCGATCGAACCATAACACATGATGTGAATCGGCATAAGGCGAAAACGTGCGGTGAATGGGACATACGGGGCTTGGCAGCCGGCGCGCGCCGGCGCTGTACTGTGCTAAATACATTGCCAGTCGCCGAGCGTTCAGCCGGTGGCTATTACTGCATCAGGGGGAGCACAGATGTCCATGACGGAAATTCCACATCCGACGCGGCGTCGACGGCCTTGGGGGCGCACAATAGCTGTGCTCGCGGTCGCTGGCTTTGCGGTAGCAGCATGTGGCAGCAGCAGCAGCACTGCCTCCACCGCCCCCACGACAGCCGGTTCCACCGCTGGCGCGGCAACCACGGCCGGCGCCGCAACGGGTAGTACCACGGCTGGAACGGCCAAGGCGCCGACCGGTGACCCGATCAAGGTCATGACGGTGACCACTCTCAACGCCGCCGGGCCGACCTACGAGAACATCTCCAAGACGGCCAACCTCTACGCTAACTACATCAATGCTCGCGGTGGGATCGCCGGGCATCCGCTGAAGGTGACTGTCTGCGACGAGCGGTTCGATCCGGCCGTAGCCACGACCTGCGCTCGCCAGGCGGTAGACGAAGGCATGGTTTCGGTCGTCGGCTCGTTCACGTTCTTCGCCGAGTCGATCGTGCCGGTGATCGCCAAATCGAGTATCACCTGGTTCGGTGCTTGCTGCCCGATCACGCCGTCCGAGCTGACGAGCCCGTACTCGTTCAACATCGGGAACCAACCGATGTATGCCGTCGGCGCGGTGAAGAAGGCCGTCGACGACGGGTGCAAGAACATCAACGCCGTCATCATCGATGGCGCCCAGACCTTCCTCCCACCGATGAAGAACGCGATGGCGAACCTCGGCAAGAGCTTCGGCGACGTGATCATCCTGCCACCGACGGCGCAGGACTACTCGGCCCAGGTGGCTCAAGCGACGACCAATGCCGACTGTGTGATCGCAGTGATCTCCGAGACTCCGTACATCACTTGGAACACCGCCTGGACCCAGTCCGGTACCAAGGCTCAGCAGTACGGCCCGCAAGGCAACCTCGACGAGGTCTCGGCGCGCGGCAACGAGAAGGGGACCAACGGCAACATCATCGCCGGGATGTACCCCGATCTGTCGACCAAGCCATGGGACGAGTACCGGGGTGCACTCAAGGCTGCGGGCCTCGACAAGGACGGCCTCGACTACAACTCGCTCGGAGGCATGGGCACGTGGGCGGCCTATGTCGCGTTCACCCAGATCGCCGAGACGATCAAGGGCGACATCACCGCCAAGTCGTTCTACGAAGCGGCGAACACCACCAGCAAGCTCGACCTGAATGGCATGGTGCCGGTGCTCGACTTCACCAAGGAGTGGACCGACGGACCTGCTGGGTACAACCGCCTGTTCAACCGCTCCGTCGTCTTCAGCAAGCTGGACAACGGCAAGGTCGTTCCGTTGACCACCGAGTTCGAGGACGTGAGCAAGCTGGCCACTCCCGGCGGCTGACCGCATGTGTTCCCGCCCGCAGCCCGGCCGGTGCTACGACACCGACCGGGCTGCGTCGTGCCAGTACCTCGACCGCACCGCCTTCTTGTCGGGCTTTCGGATCAACTGGCTGGTCGATTGTTGAACCTCTGTAGTTGAACCTCTGTATACGACGCGACGAACCGGCTTTGGGGCTGCCAGATGTGTCAGCGGCCGGTGAAAACAGCCGGACGCCTTTCGAGAAACGCACGTACGCCCTCTCGGTGGTCCTCGGTGCGGAACAGTTCGGTTAGAGACCGCGCGACCCATTCACCGAGTTCTTGCCAATTCGGATCGAGCGCGACCCGCAGCCCGTCCTTGATCTTCTGGACCGCCAGCGGCGGACGCGCCGCGACGGTGGCAGCAAGTGCCATCGCGGTGGGCAGCAACTCGTCGTGTTCCACCACCCGGCCGACCAGTCCGATGGCATGGGCTTCAGCGGCGTCGATGATCTCCCCGGTGAACAGCATCTCGGCTGCTCGCTCGCGCCCGATCAGACCGGACAGTCGCCCGATGCCGGCGACATCGGTGCACAACCCGCGGAGCACGAACAACTCCCCGAACTTGGCGTTCGTCGAGGCCACCCGCATATCGGCCATCAACGCCAACTCCATCCCCCAGCCGACGGCTGCGCCGTTGACTGCGGCGATCACCGGCACGTTGGTGTGCAGTAGAGCATCGGCCGCCGGGGTGAGCCGCGGTTGTACCACCACCGGCGCCGTCCGTTCGCCCCCACCCATCACTACGCGCACGTCGTCACCTGAACAGAACGCCGGGTCTGCTCCGGTTATCACCAGACACCGCGCAGTGGTCTGACGCACCGCTGCCTCGAGCATGTCGTACGTTTCGAAGCGCAATGCGTTGCGCCGTTCCGGACGATTGATGGTTATCAGATCGACGTCGCCGATGCGCTCGACAAGCAATTCTGGTGACACGTCGTGTTCGGTCTGCATCGCTTCCCCTTATACGAGCGCGGTACCGACGGTCCTGCGGTAGAAACGTGGCCG
>JBDSMK010000169.1:0-6375 GCA_039915905.1 Ilumatobacteraceae bacterium | reverse complement strand
CGAAGAACGAGTCGGAATGGTCCACGATCTCCTGGGCGCCGGCGAGGTCCCGCAGCCAGCCCACCGCGTATCGGTAGTGCTGGGCCAGCGTCCGCATGTCGTCGACCGTCGGGGCACACTCCACCCGACGCTGCGCTTCGAAGGTGGCGAGGGCAGCCTGGAAACGTTCGGTGGGCTCGGCCAGCTGGGCCTCGATCTTGCCCGGGAGGGAACGGGCCTGCTCGAGCAGCGCCCGGGCGTGTCCCGAGGACGGCTCGGGCGGATCGTCGACGAGCAGCACGACGCGTAGATCGGGATGCTCTTGAAGCGCGGCCGCGAGCAACGTGGTTCGGACCACCCGCTCGTCCTCCTGGTAGGACGGCACCAGCACCGTGACAGTTGGGACAGACTGAGTGAAGAAGTGGTCGATAGCAGCCCGCGGTGCTCGCCGGTGAGCCCGGCTGCGGTAGAAGAATCCGATTCTGGTGATCAGGTAGGCAATCGCGGATGCGGTCAGTGCCGTGACCACCACGAGGTACACCAGGGCCTCGATCACGAGGCGTGCGCTGGATGCTTTGCCTTCGACGAACTGGTGGATGATCGTAAGAACCACATACGCGGACCAGGCCATGACTGTCACGACGATCGCTGTCCGCCCAAGCCGGACCTGGCGATCCGAAACACGTGTCGGCACGGTCGGCAGAGGGTGGTCGCGGCGGTCGCTACCCCATTGACGTCGCATCTCCGGCTGCTTAGGGGTCTTGTGGGCCTTGGCCATGAATCTTCCTATCTATTGCTGTTCGCACGCGCCGCACCTGCTGGTTGACCATGAGGTCTCGGCTTATGGAATGACTATCGACAGGGCCCGGGCCACTCGTGAGTGAAAATGTCAAGACATGCTCACGTTTGTGTCTCGATTGGCCGATGAGTGAGGGAACGCGATCTGCGTGTCTTGGCTACCGGGAAGCGATGATCTTGGGTTTGAAGCGAAATAAGAACGCCTCCGCCGTTTCAGGCGACGTAGATGACGGATCGATTGCAGCGGCTCGCACCGAGCGGCTCTCATGGACCCGACTTGCCATTGTCGTCGCCGTGATTGCGCTGATTGCGGGGGCGACAGCTGTGGGCATCAAAGCAGCCTCCGGCGAAGATCCGAGGCCGCAACACTCATGGAGCGTCCCGTACGTCGACGTCACCCTCACGCCCACTTACGAGTTCCAGAACCCGCAATCCAACCCGGCGCGAGATATCGCTCTGGCGTTCATCGTCGCCGACCCGAAGGAGCCGTGCTCCCCCAGTTGGGGTGGCGCCTACTCGATGGACGAGGCGTCACGTCAGCTCGAACTCGACCGACGGATCACCCAGTTGCGTGCCGCCGGCGGGGACGCGATGGTCTCCTTCGGCGGGCAGGCCAATGAAGAGCTTGCGTTCGCGTGCACCGACCCCGACAAGCTGACTGGCGCTTATCGCGATGTCGTGACCCGCTATGACGTCAAGACTGTTGATTTCGACATCGAGAACTCCGACATCGCCGATGCGCCTTCGATCGAGCGGCGTGCCCAGGCTGTCGCCACAGTCCAGAAGGAGCGAGCGGCCGCCGGCTCCAAGCTCGCCGTCTGGATCACCCTCCCGGTAGCCACTTCTGGCTTCACCGCCGCTGGCGTCGCGCTGGTCAATGCGACGATTGCCGGAGGGGTGGACGTTGCCGGGATCAACGCGATGACGATGAACTTCTCATCGCCGGACAACCCGACTCGCGACATGCTGGCAGCGACGAAATCGGCGCTCACTGCGGCCGTTGGGCAGATAGCGGCGATCTACAGCAGCCACGGGATCGAGCTGAACGAGTCGCAGCGGTGGGCCCGTCTCGGGGCTACGCCAATGATCGGACAGAACGACGTCGATGGCGAGGTGTTCACCCTCGACGATGCCCGCGGGCTGGCCTCCTTCGCCACCACCAAGGGACTTGGACGAGTTTCCACCTGGTCGCTGAACAGGGATCAGCCGTGCAACCCGTCGTTCGTCGACGTGAGCATCTTGTCGAATAACTGCAGCAGCGTTGTGCAGAAGCCCTTGGAGTTCGCAGGCGTGTTCACCGCGCTGGTCGGGCGCCCGCCGAACAGGCCGCAGACCGACTCCGTCGTAGTGGTCGACAACAAGCCGGTAGTGGACGATCCGTCCACCAGCCCCTATCCGATCTGGCGGCCAGCGGCACAGTACGTGGAGGGCTACAAGGTGGTGCGCCGAGGCGTGGTGTACGTGTCCAAGTGGTACAACCAGGGCGCTGATCCGTCGGCGCCTGTGGCTAACGCATGGGACACCCCTTGGTCGCTCGTCGGTCCTGTCGACGCGAACGACGTGCCTTTCACGCCGTCGACAGTCGCCCCCGGGAGCTATCCGCAGTGGACGCCAACAACCTTCTACAACACCGGTGACAAGGTTTTGCTCGAAGGGCTCGGCTATGAGGCGCGGTGGCCGAACCAGGCGGAAGTGCCGTCTCTGTTGTTCCCGGTTGGCCCCGACTCGGCCTGGAAGCCGATGTTCACGCTGCGGGGTGAGCCAACGACCTCGTGAGCTTGCAGTAGACCCCGGACCGTGCGACGGCGGCGGTGCAGACCTACAGTCTTAGGTGACACCTAACACGGGATCTCTGGGGGTTCAAATGGCGTTGGCACAACCGATTCGGCCACTTACAGGTAGTGACGAAGAGCTCCGCGAAGCTCTCCAGTCAGCCGATCTTCCGGCGCTGCTGCCCGCGTTGGCGTACATAACCGGGGACCTGAGTCTGCTGCGCGATGACCTGCGAATCAGCCCGTTGATGATCATCGAAGACCAGGGCGGGCTGACCGCCGAGCAGCAGAGCGAGATCCGCGAGTTGGCAGTGACCGCGCTTGGCCGGTTCCGCGACAACGGCGGAGTGCCGGTGCAGGCCGACGAGAACTTGCAGCAGATCGTCGAGTTCATGGCCGGCGGAGTTCCGATGGATGAGTACATGCCGATGATGGCCGAGGAACTGGCGCTGCACGGCGACGACAAGCGCGCCCCCACTTGGAACAAGCAGCAGATCGCGCCGGACCGACCGTTCACCGTGGCCATCGTCGGTGCTGGCATGTCGGGGATAATCGCCGGCTACCGCCTGAAGCAAGCCGGCGTCCCGTACGTCATCTTCGACAAGAACACCGACGTCGGCGGTACTTGGCTGGAGAACACCTACCCGGGTTGCCGAGTCGACATCCCGAACCACTACTACAGCTACTCATTCGCCCAGCGCGACGACTGGCCACAGTTCTACTCGCCTCAGGAAGAGCTCCGCCGCTACTTCTCATCGTGCGTCGACGAGTTCGGAATCCGTCAGCACATCCGCCTCGGCACCGAGGTCACGTCGATCGAGTTCGACGACGAGTCTGCGAACTGGACGCTGTGCCTAAACGGTCCTGACGGCGAGGAGACGTTCGAGGCACAAGCGGTCATCAGCGCGGTTGGTCAGCTGAACCGTCCCCAACTTCCGTCGATCGAGGGACGCGATTCGTTCGCCGGAGCCTCCTTCCACTCCGCGCAATGGGATCACGGGATAGACCTCACCGGTAAGCGCGTCGCCGTGATCGGCACCGGTTGCAGCTCGGCGCAGTTCGTGCCGATCATCGCCGAACATGTCCAGATGTTGGAGGTCTTCCAGCGCACCCCGAACTGGATGTTCCCATCGCCCAACTACCACGAGTCGGTGCCCGACGGTTTTCAGTGGCTGCTCAGCCACGTTCCGAGCTATCGCCAGTGGTACCGCTTCTGGCTGTTCTACCGCGGCGCGGAGACTCTCCGACCGATCTCCGAGGTGGATCCGCAGTGGCCGGATCAGGAGCATTCGGTGAGCCCGTTGAACGACATGATGCGCCAGATGCTCACCGAGGCATTGGCTGTGCAGTATGTGGACCGCCCCGACCTGCTGGCCAAGGTGATCCCCGACTATCCGCCGGCCGCGAAGCGGATCATCGTCGACAACGGCGTGTGGGCAGCAGCCCTGCATCGCGACAACGTGCAGCTCACAACGACCGAGATCGCCAAGATCGTGCCGGAGGGCATTGTCACCGTCGACGGCGAACTGCACGCCGTGGATGTCATCATCTACGGCACCGGATTCCAGGCGTCGAGGTTTCTGACGCCGATGAAGGTGGTCGGTAAGGGCGGCGTGGATCTGCACCACCGCTGGGACGGCGATGCTCGCGCCTACCTCGGCACCACGGTCCCCGGCTTTCCCAACTTCTTCCTGCTTTACGGTCCGAACACCAACATCGTTGTCAACGGCAGCATCATCTGGTTCTCCGAGTGCGAGGTGCGTTACGTGCTCGAGTACATACACGCGCTGTTGGCTGGCGGTCATCGTGGTCTCGACTGCCGACCGGAAGTGCACGACGCGTACAACGCCGAGGTCGACGCCGCGAACGAGCGGATGGTGTGGGGTGTCAGCACCGTCAACAGCTGGTACAAGAACAGCAGCGGTCGGGTGGCGCAGAACTGGCCGTTCCCCCTGTTGGAGTTCTGGAAGCGCACTCACAAGATCGACGAACACGACTACGAGCCGGTCTGAGAAAGTGACCATGTCCGGCGCCGGTCGCCCCGACCTCGCCGTTGCACTCGGCGGAGATCACGTAGCCACTGTCGAGATCCGCCGTGGCCCGAACAACTTCTTCGATCTGGGCCTGATCGGTCATCTGGCCGACGTGCTCGACGATTTGGCTGACGGCGACTGTCGCGCAGTCGTGCTGTGCAGTGAAGGCAAGCACTTCTGCGCCGGAGCCAACTTCGGCGGTCCCCGCGAATCCGACCCCGGTGGACGGCATCTCTACGATGAGGCCGTCAGACTGTTCGAGCAGCCGCTGCCGATCGTGGCCGCGGTGCAGGGCGCTGCTATCGGCGGAGGGCTGGGCCTGGCCATGGCCGCCGACTTTCGGGTTGCAGTCCCGGAGGCCCGTTTCGCCGCCAACTTCGCCGCACTCGGTTTCCATCACGGGTTCGCGCTCACGGTCACGTTGCCGGCCGCGGTAGGTTCCCAGCGCGCTCTCGACCTGCTGTACACCGGTCGACGCATAGGCGGCGAGGAGGCGGTACGCATCGGTCTCTGCGACCGCCTCGTTGCCCTCGACGAGGTGCGCTCCGCGGCCCACGCGTACGCCGCCGAAATTGCTGCCTCTGCACCGTTGGCGATCCGTTCCATCCGTCAGACGATGCGCGGTCCATTGGCAGCCGAGGTCCGCAGCGCGTTGCAGCACGAGAAATCGGAGCAAGCCCGGCTGATGGCTACCGCCGATTTTCGCGAGGGGGTGGCAGCAGTGTCGCAACGCCGTCGGGCCGAGTTCACCGGCCGCTAGTTCGCGACGTTCGGCCAGGGGAGTGGAGCCTGCATGGATGGCCCGCCGTCGATCAATTCGATCAACTCCTCCTGGCTCACCGGGCGACCACCCCAGCCGTCCACGCCCACGTTGATCATCCGTCCGCATTGGCGCCACCGATCGTGGACGTGGCCGTGCAGTAACCACTCGCCGGTGTCGCGTGGGCGGTGGACGATAAAGCGTTCCTCATCGTGACTGTCGCCGTGGTACGGAAAGTGGCATGCCAGAACTCGGTGTCCGTTGAGGTGAAGGCGGATGATGTCGTGCTCGATCGTGTCGAATCCGGCGTCGTAGTAGCGCTCCACCCAGTCCGCGGCATGTTGGCCGTTGCCGTGCCAGCAGCGGTCGTGGTTCCCGGCCACGAGGTGCTTGCGTCCGTTCAGTTCCCGCACCCGTGGCAGCGTCTCGGCGATCTTGCCCATCGCCACATCGCCCAGCACCCAGACCTCGTCGTTGGGTGCCACGGTGGAGTTCCAGCGTTCGATCAGACCGGCGTTCATCTCTTCGACATCGTTGAACGGTCTGGCGGAGTACCCGATGATGTTCGCATGCCCGAAGTGCAGATCGGCACTGAACCACGTCGCCATCTCCGTATGCCTACAGCATCGAGCCGAGGTCTGAGGTGACGGTCGGGTAGGTGGCGGTCATCGACTTCAGTTGTCGGGTGGTGAGTTGGAGCTTGATGGCGAGAGCGCAGAAGTTGATCAGCTCGCCATATTCGGGGCCGAACATGTGGGCACCGACGATGGTGTCGGTGGCGGTGTCGACGAGGATCTTGACCGCGGCGGTTGTCTCGCCGATCCGGTAGTTCGAGTACCAGCCACTGGTGTCGGTGTAACGGACGTCGAGATCGATGCCACTTGCATTGGCGTCGGCTTCGAGCAGTCCGACGCGGGCGAGTTCGGGAACGGTGAACACCGCGGTCGGTATGCCGTTGTAATCGGGTGTGGTCATCGACTTCAGTTGTCGGGTGGTGAGTTGGAGCTTGATGGCGAGAGCGCAGAAGTTGATC
>JBDSMK010000159.1:0-4166 GCA_039915905.1 Ilumatobacteraceae bacterium | reverse complement strand
CGACTCTAGAATCGTGCCTTCCAGCACGATGGCGTCGTCTTTCGGCTTAGGCAGCTGGGCCTCCTCGAACGGTGAACAATTGGACACCCCGAAGAGATGCGCACGCGCAGGCTCAACAGGGCCGAGTGGCAATGCTACCGGCCGCTGAACTCAACACCAAGTCCCTCTTTGACGTTCGCGTCCGCTCCTGACGCTCACGTCTACATCGACACCGTAGCAAGCGACTTACTGGCACTCGCGGCATTACCGCTGCGCCATGGTCCACCGACGCAGCCCGTCGTATAGTTGGCCCGCACGTGAAATGGGTCCCGTGAGGCCCATACGTGAAGGAGTCAGCAGGTGTCGTCTCAAACCCCTGCCCGACCACGCGAGGTGCTCAGCGCCGACGACGTGCGCCGGGCACTCACCCGCATCGCCCATGAGATCGCCGAACGAAACCACGGCACGGAGGCACTGGTCGTCGTCGGCCTGCAGCGCGGCGGCGTGTGGATAGCCCATGAACTCGCCGGCAACCTGGCCGCGATCGGCAATGCCGAGGTGCCGGTCGGCTTGCTCGACGTTTCGTTCCATCGCGACGACGTCGGCATTCGCCCGATCGTGCCCGGCAGCGTCACTGACATCCCGGTGAACCTCGACGGCCACGCCGTGGTGTTGGTGGACGATGTGCTGTTCACCGGCCGCACGGTGCGCGCCGCGCTCGAAGCGCTCAACGACTACGGCAGACCACGATCCGTGCAACTCGCCGTGATCGTCGACCGCGGCCACCGCGAACTGCCGATCCGCCCCGACTACGTCGGCAAGAACCTGCCAACCAGCCGTGACGAAGACGTGCAGGTTACCGCTGACGGGGTGACCATCGCATGAAGCACCTGCTGTCGATCGGCGACCTTTCCGTTGCCGACATCCAGCGCCTGATGGAGCTCACCGACCACATGGCAGAGGTGAACCAGCGCCCGATCCCGAAGGTGCCGGCACTGCGTGGAAAGACGGTGGTGAACCTGTTCTTCGAGGATTCCACGCGTACTCGCACCAGCTTCGACACGGCCGCCAAACGACTGTCCGCCGACACGATGAACTTCGCGGTGGCGTCCAGCAGTGTGAACAAGGGCGAGAGCCTGCGCGACACGATCGAGACGATTGCCGCAATGGGCGCCGACGCGTTCGTGGTGCGACACAAGTCCAGCGGCGCGGCACTGCAGATCACCAATTGGACATCTGCAGCGGTGGTCAACGCCGGCGACGGCTGGCACCAGCACCCCACTCAGGCGTTGCTCGACTGCTACACAATCCGCGTCGGCCTCGGACGCAGGGACGGCTTCGACGGGTTGCGGATCGCCATCGTCGGCGACATCAAGCACAGCCGGGTGGCGCGCAGCGACGTGCAGGCCTTCACCGCACTCGGAGCGCAAGTCACGTTGGTGGCGCCACCCACGCTGCTGCCACCGTCGCTCGACGGCTGGCCGGTGGACGTCTCCCACGACCTCGACAGTGTGATCGGCGATCTCGATGTGCTGTACCTGTTACGTGTCCAGCGTGAACGGATGGACGAGGCGCTGCTGCCGAGCATGCGCGAGTACTCCACGATGTACGGACTGACGCCGCGCCGCGCCGCGGCGTTGTCGCCGCACACGCTGGTGATGCACCCGGGTCCGATGAACCGTGGTGTCGAAATGGCCGTGGACCCAGCCGATCTGCCGGGATCGATGATCCTGCACCAGGTGTCCAATGGTGTCGCGGTGCGTATGGCCGTGCTGTTCCACCTGCTCGGTTCGGGGTCCGATCTGCGAGGAGAAGCGTGATGCCAAGGTTGCTGATCCATTCCGGCACGGTGCTCGACCAGTCGGGCAGTCGGCGCGCCGATGTGCTCGTGGACGACGGGCGGATCATCGCGGTGGATCGTGATCTGCCGGCGACGGACACCGACGTGCTCCTCGATGCGGGCGGGTGCATCGTCTGTCCCGGTTTCGTCGACCTCCACGTGCACCTGCGTGAGCCGGGGCGGGAGGAGGCCGAGACCATCGCCACCGGTAGCCGGGCCGCGGCACTCGGGGGGTTCACCGCAGTCGTGGCGATGCCGAACACCGAACCAGCGCAGGATGCGGTGGCGATCATCGAGTTCGTCCGCGCCCAGGGACGCCGTGCGGGGCTGTGTGAGGTGGTTCCCGCCGGTTGCATCACCGTGAACCGGCAGGGGCGCCAGTTGGCGCCACTCGGCGAGCTCGCCGCTGCGGGTGTAACGCTGTTCACCGACGACGGCACCGGGGTGCAAGACCCACTGTTGATGCGGCGGGCGTTGGAGTATGCCGGGGCGTTGGGAATCACTCTGGCGCAGCACTGCGAGGTCGCCGAGCTCACCAAGGGGGCGGTAATGCACGAGGGTGCATGCTGTAGCCATCTCGGCTTGCCCGGATGGCCGGCGCTCGCCGAGGAACTGATGGTGTTCCGAGACATCGAACTGTGCCGCCTTACCGGTACGCCGGTGCATTTCCTGCATCTCTCCACGGCGCGAAGCGTGCAACTGGTACGTGCCGCCAAGCATGATGGCCTGCCCGTCACCGCCGAGGCCACGCCGCACCACTTCACGCTCACCGACGAACTGCTCGCCGGTTACGACGCTGTCTTCAAGGTCAACCCGCCGCTGCGCACGGCAGCCGACATCGCGGCGATCAAGGCTGGCCTGCGCGACGGCACAATCGACGCAATCGCCACCGATCACGCCCCGCATCCACCGGAGCTGAAAGAAGCCCCGCTGGATCAGGCGCCGGCCGGCATGCTCGGTCTGGAGACTGCATTGGCGCTGGCGATCACCGAGCTGGACATGCCATTGGCCGACGTAGTGGCCGCGTTGAGCTGGAAGCCGGCGGCGATAGCGCGGATCGGCGACCGTCACGGACGGCCCGTCGCGGTCGGCGAACCCGCCAACCTCACGGTTTTCGACCCTGCGCAGCAGTGGACCGTGGTCCCCGGGCGGATGGCCAGCAAGAGCCGCAACACGCCTTATGCGGGCCGCACGGTTCGTGGCAAGGTGCGCCACACCATCTTCAACGGCGCGGCGGTGGTGGTCGACTCCGTCGCGCAACGCTGAAGCTTGTGTCAGCGGTCGCCGATGGTTTGGATCTCGCGCACCGCAAGTCGAAGGGGGGTGGTGGTGCGCAGTTCGGCGAAGCGTCCCGATGTGCCATCCGATGACGCCCACGAGATGGACCACACGATCGTCAACGACCCGTGATATCGGTGATCGGTGGTACCGGTGACACGTTGGACCGATGGGTATCGGGGCGTCCACGTGCAGCCGTTGGTCGGGCCGGTCGACGAGCCCCACGGCGGACAGGCGATCACGGATGTGTCGATCGTCGAGCCCGAGCGGAACTCGAGGCGCACTGCGGTGGCGGTGACCTGGGAGGACAGTCCGGGCACAGAGGCGGTTGCGCTGACCGGAGCGGCAGGTGTTGCCGCGAACCAGGTTTCGAGGTTGACGATCAGCGAGTCGGCCGGCGGAGAGAAAGCGGCTTGCGGGTGTGGCAGCAGCTTCTCGATTCTGTCGTAGGCAACACCGGCGATCTCTCGGCCGGTGTATGAACCGACCCACGCGGCCATCGGATCACCGTCGCAGACCCGGTAGTACAACGTCTGGGTCTGGCCGTCGGGGGTCAGGCGGGTGGGTGCTGGTGGAGCGTCGCCGACGAAGCCAGGGCCGACCACTCGGAACGGGCTCCACGGAGTGCACACCGAATCCGGACGTGGCTTGGTTACGCCCCCGTCCAACGTCCCAGCCGACACCTCCGCGACGATGCTCGTGTCGCCGACTACTCCTCCTCCTCCAGCGCCGGAATGACCGATCCAGAATCCGAGTGTCATTAGGGTCACTAGTACTGGCACTCTCAGGCGGGACATAGGTCTCCATCGCCCAGATCATCGAGGCGCTGCTCCTCAGCGACCAACCATCGGCCGCTCTCGAAGCGAAGCGTGTGGCGATACCTCGTACTCAGAATTCGCGTGTTGACCAGCGTCTGTTGACCTTCTGGCGTGGGAGCGCCGAGGATCATTATCGCGTCGTAAAGGCAATCGACTTCGTTGGCCACGGTCGGTGAAACAAAGTCGACAGATTCCACAGTCGTATGAGAACCACGAAGGTCCGACGCGAAGTAGATCTCCTTCTTAATGAA
>JBDSMK010000146.1:0-2564 GCA_039915905.1 Ilumatobacteraceae bacterium | reverse complement strand
GACTGTACAACATTACGAATGTGTTGCGAAGCGCGGTCGGGAAGATTCCTGAAACACGTGCTTCACCAGGGCCGTGCCGCCTCGGCCTGAGCCGATCACTCCCACTCGATGGTGCCCGGAGGCTTGGAAGTGATGTCGTAAACGACCCGATTGACTCCGTCGACCTCGTTGATGATCCGGTTCGACATCGTCTCCAGCAGCTCGTACGGCAGCCTCGCCCAGTCCGCAGTCATCGCGTCGTCGCTGGTCACTGCACGAATGATGATCGGATGGGCGTACGTCCGCTGGTCGCCCATGACGCCGACCGAGCGGATGTCGGCGAGAACAGCGAAGGCCTGCCACAACTGTCGCTCCAACCCGGCATTGGCCACCTCCTCGCGCACGATCGCGTCGGCATGTTGCAAGATGGTTACACGCTCCGGCGTCACTTCGCCGATGATCCGCACCCCAAGGCCCGGACCGGGGAACGGTTGACGCCAGACGATCTCGTCGGGTAGGCCGAGCTCAGTGCCCAGTCGGCGCACCTCGTCCTTGAACAGGCTGCGCAATGGTTCGATCAGCCGCAAGGTCATGTCCTCGGGTAGGCCGCCGACGTTGTGGTGGCTCTTTATCACCGCCGCCGTGCCGTCGGCGCCCCCGCTTTCGATCACGTCCGGGTACAGGGTGCCCTGCACCAAGAACTCGGCGTCAGTGATCCCACCGGTGTTCTCCTCGAAGATCCTGACGAACAGCTCGCCGATCGCCTTGCGCTTCGTCTCCGGATCGGTGATCCCGGCGAGCCTCTCGAAGTACCGATCGCCGGCGTCGACGTGGATCAGTTCGAGCCCTAGGTTGCGGCGAAACGTTTCAACCACCTGTTCGCTCTCGCCGAGGCGCATCAGGCCCGTGTCGACATAAACGCAGGTGAGTTGCGAACCGATCGCGCGGTGCACCAGTGCGGCGGCGACCGCCGAGTCGACTCCGCCGCTGAGCCCGCAGATCACTCGCCCGGAACCCACCGCGGCACGCACTGCGGCCACCTCCCGCTCGATGACCGAACCCATGGTCCACGTCGGCGAGCAACCGGCCAGCTGCACCACGAACCGTCGCAGCACCTCCATGCCGTACGGGCTGTGGACCACCTCAGGGTGGAACTGCACTCCCCACACACGACGCGACGCGCTCTCCAGCGCGGCCACCGGCGCATCGGCGGTGCTGGCGGTGGCGATGAAACCCTCAGGAACTGCAGTGACAGCGTCGAAGTGGCTCATCCACACGTCCTGCTGAATGGGCAGGTCGTGAAGCAGCGCCGACGCGCTGTCGGTCACGGTCAGCTGAGCCCGTCCGTACTCCCCGCGCATGCCGCGCCCGACGGTTCCGCCCAGCTGCTGGGCTATCAGCTGTGCGCCGTAGCAGATTCCCAACAGCGGCACGCCGAGGTTGTAGATCGCCGGATCCAGGCTGGGTGCGCCGTCGACGTGCACGCTCTTGGGCCCGCCGGACAAGATGATCGCGGCCGGTGGATCGGCTGCCAGCTCCGCGGCAGTGATGCGATGCGACACGATCTCGCTGTAAACGTTCAGCTCGCGTACCCGGCGGGCGATCAGCTGCGCGTACTGCGCCCCGAAATCCACCACCAATACCGTCTCAGCCCTGGGCACCACCGTCTCAGCCCTGGGCACCACTGTTTCTGCCGGTTCTACCATCGCCGCCGATGGTAGGTGCTGGAGCGACGTTGCTCACGGTCTCCGGTCACATCACGACGGTTCTCCCGCCCGCGACTACCTCGAAGGTCCCGCGGGGTGAGACGATGAGGCCATGTCCCGTCAGCTGCGCCTGCTCGTCGTGGCGATTGCCGCTTTGTTCGTTCTCGGTTTCGCCGGTTGTTCGTCTGCCACGCCAGCGGCGGCGCCGCCTTCCACGTTCGGCTCGGTTACGGCGATCACGCCTGTCGCCGGCGAAGTAGCGGTGCCGGTGCCTACGGTGTTGAACAACGACTACATCCCCAGCGGCGTCAACCTGTCGGACTGCCTCAACAGCTTGGAGCGTCCAAACTGTGGCAGCCCGAACAAGGGCGACATGCAGACCTACCTGACCCTGTTGGCGATGATCATCGGTTTGAGCGTGATCTTCTGGCGCATCGCTCACGGTTTGCGGCGTCGGGAGGCCACGGAGAAGGTGCACACCGGAAACACCTTCTGATAGGCGGCGCCTGGGGTACCGGTGGAGGCCGAGCAAGCATCCGTTGCACTGGCACGTGGAACGGGCACAAGAACCCACGCCAGCACTGTCAGAGGGCGTCGGGCGGCTCACCGTCGATGTGGTGCACGATGCGCAGCAACTGGTGCAGCATTCGCGCCGTGGCACCCCACACGGTTTCGTCGTCGAGGTCGAAGAAGAACACCCGGCGATCCAGCGGGGCGGCACCCCACTTCTCTTCGCGAAACGTGTCGTCGCGGGCGAGGTCGGCCAGTGGGACCCACAGGATCCGTTCCACCTCGGCGGCCGAAGCACGCAACGGTGGGCGGCGGGCGGCAATGCCGACGACCGGAACTATGTAGCTGCTGCTGACCACGGTGGACAAC
>JBDSMK010000136.1:0-5343 GCA_039915905.1 Ilumatobacteraceae bacterium | reverse complement strand
CGGGCGGCACCGCATCCGACGATCCCAGCCAGTCACATCGAACCAGTCACATCGAACCAGTCACATCGAACCAGTCACATCGAACCAGTCACATCGCACCGACCCGGAGGCCACACCCAATGGACATCCTTCTGCACTACAACGTCGGACCCCGGCTGCAAGCGGCGCTAGACGCCGAACAGCGCCCGGGCATCGATATCCGATGGGCCCCGGAAGGTGACGCCAAGGCGCTGCTGACGGCGATTGCCTCGGCCGATGCCCTGTTGCACGTCCTCGAGCCGGTGACCGCGGAGGTGATGGATGCCGCACCCCAGTTGCGGTTGATCCAGAAGCTCGGAGTGGGCGTGAACACCATCGACCTCGCTGCGGCGCGAAGCCGCGGCATAGCGGTCGCCAACCTTCCGGGAGTCAACGCCGTCGCTGTCGCCGAGATGACCGTGGGGTTGCTGCTGGCCGTTTTGCGCCGCATCCCGAGCTTCGATCGTGAGACTCGCGACGGCACCGGATGGCCACTTGATCCCGCGATCCCCGACCGCCTCGGCGAGGTCAACGGCCGCACCATCGGGTTGATCGGGTACGGCGACATAGCTCGCCGATTCGAGACCATCGTCACCGCGATGGGTGCCACCGTGGTGCATCACCGCCGCGACTCGTCGGCACCGCGATGGTTGCCACTCGATGAACTGCTGGCCACCGCAGACGTGGTGTCGGTTCACCTGCCGCTAACCGATGCCACCCGCAACTTGCTCGATGCCGATCGGATCGCGCGCATGAAACAGGGAGCAATCCTGCTCAACACCGGGCGCGGTGGCATCGTCGACGAGGCTGCGCTGGCGGCCGCGCTGGTCAGCGGTCACCTCGCGGGCGCCGGACTCGACGTTTTCGCCACCGAACCTGTGGATCCGTCCCTGGAACTGCTGGCGCTCGACAACGTGGTGGTCACCCCCCACGTCAGCTGGCTGACAACCGAAACGCTGGCTCGGTGCGTGCATCTAGGAGTTGCCAACTGCCGCCGCCTGGCAGACGGTGAACCGCTGGTCAACCAGATCCCGTGAACCGCCGATGACGTGACCCCGGCCGGCATCCGGGTGCACGGAAATCAGCGTTCTGATTCACATCGCCACTACCGCCAACTGTCGCCTCAGTGTGAACCAGACCGACGTAACCCAGACGGGAGCCGGGCCTGGGACTGGGCGGGAGCCGGGCCTGGGCGGGAGCCGGGCTGGGGGGGTTGCAGGGGCCGGGCGCGGCTAGCTGAGCCAGCGCTTGCGCCGCCGGTAGTGCTTCACATCGCGGTAGTTGCGCCGCTCGCCGCCCGTTTGACCGAGATAGAACTCGCGGATCTCGGTGTTCGCCAACAGTTCCTTGGCAGGGCCGTCGAGCACGATCCGACCGGTCTCCATCACGTAGCCATAGTCGGCTATCTCCAATGCCAACGCCGCGTTCTGCTCGACCAACAGCACCGACGTGCCCTCCGCACGGACCTCGACGATGACGTCTCGGATCTGCTCCACGATCCTCGGCGCCAATCCCAGGCTCGGCTCGTCCATCAGCAGCAACCGCGGCTTGGCCATCAACGCACGCGCCATCGCGACCATCTGCTGCTCGCCACCCGACAGCAGGCCCGCGGCCTGCCGGCGGCGGTCGGCAAGAACCGGGAAGCGTTCCAACATCGACTCAAATGTGGCCTCCACCTCGGCGCGGTTTCCCCGGCGAGTATGAGCACCGGAACGTAGGTTGTCTTCCACGCTCAGCGTGGGGAACACCTGGCGACCCTCTGGCACCAGACCGATTCCACGACGCACGATCTGCGACGACTCGGCCGAGGTGCAGTCGACGCCGTCGAGCAGGATCTCACCGCGGCGCACCTCACCGTCGTGCAACCCCAGAAGGCCCATCACGGCGCGCATCAGCGTGGTCTTGCCGGCACCGTTTGGTCCAAGCAGGGTGACGATCTGCCCCGGTGCCACCGTCAAGCTGAGACCGCGCAACACCTCGCCCAACGGGCCGTAGCCGACATCGAGGTTGCGCACCTCCAGCCCGGCACCAGCGGTCGCGAGCCCGGCGGTCGCGGCAACTGCGGCCTTCATCGGCTCCACGGCCAGGTCCTCCAGATGTTGCGGAAACGCTGCCACAAGCCCATCAAGCCTTGCGGTTCAACCACCAACACGACCACGATGGCCAGGCCGTAGAGGAACGTGGCCACGAGATCGACGGTCAGCCCACCCTTGGTCGAGGGTTTGGTGGACAGGAATGGAAGCAGGCCGGTGAGCCCGTTCACCAGCAACGGCAGCACCGTGACGAAGAATGCCCCGACGATCACGCCGCTGACCGAGCCGAGGCCGCCGATCACGATGATCGCGATGTACTTGACGGAAAGGTCGAGCCCGAACTGATCGGGCACGACGTACGACTGGTAGGCACCGATCAACGCCCCGGCAAGACCGCCGTAGAACGCGCCGACCACGAAGGCAGAGATCTTTGCTCTGGTGATCGGCACCCCGGCCACCGCCGCCGCAAGGTCTCGGTCACGCACCGAAGCCCAGCCGCGTCCGGGCTTGGTTCTCTGCAAGTTGCGGGCCGCGACGCTCACCACTGTCAGCACGACGAGGCACACGAACCAGAACTGTTGGGTCGGGTTGAGGGAGACCAGACCGAACACCGAGATGCGGTCGAACAGGTTGTGACCGAAAATCTCGAACTGCTGGGTGCTGCGGCCGTTGAACCCACCGGTGCGTTCCGGCCACACCGCCCACAGGAACTGGGTGACGGCCAGCAACGCCACGGTCACCACCGCCAGGTACAGACCACGAAGACGCAGCGCGAAGGGCCCGATGACCGCACCGACAAGGGCGGCGACCAGGCCGGATGCCGGTAGCCACACCCACCACGACAGGTTCTGGTCTACGCCGAGGTATATGGCCGTGTACACGCCGATCGAGACGAACGCGGCGTGACCCAGCGACACTTGGCCGGCGAGGCCGGTGGTGATGTGCAAACCCATCGCAGCCATCGCGGCGAGCAACGCGAACACTCCGGCCACCTGCCAACGCGGCGATAGCACCAACGGCCACAGCACCGCCAGTGCAGCGATCACCAGCATCCCGGCATGGGCTGCGGACCCGCGGCGCAGCGCCATGTCCTGGCGGTACGTCTCGGCGAACAATCCAGACCGCATCGTCACACCCTCTCGATGTCACGGCTGCCGAACAACCCGAATGGCCGCACCGCCAACACTGCCAGCATCACCAG
The DNA here is from genome assembly GCA_039915905.1 of Ilumatobacteraceae bacterium. Taxonomy (GTDB): domain Bacteria; phylum Actinomycetota; class Acidimicrobiia; order Acidimicrobiales; family Ilumatobacteraceae; genus JAODBQ01. The sequence continues at coordinate 2,091 of JBDSMK010000136.1, read as the reverse complement.
GTACGGGAGCACCTCGTGAAACCGCCCACCACCGAACTTGCCGAAGTAGCCGGCCCCGACGACTTGCATCAGTCCAACCGCAAGTCCGCCGATGATCGCCCCCTGTAGCGAGTCGAATCCGCCGATGATGATCGCCGGTAGTGCGGCCAATGCAACGAAGCCCATCGACGGGCCAACCTGGCTCGGAAATGCACCGAGGAAGATCCCGGCGGCCACCGCGAGCACCCCGGCGATCGCCCACGACATCGCGAACATCCGGCGGATGTCGATCCCCTGGGCCGCGGCTGCCTCTTGGCTGACCGCCGTAGCGCGCATCGCCAACCCGAACGGGGTGCGCTGGAAGAAGGCCCACAGCGCCAGCATCAGCACCGCGGCGGTGATGATCGTCCAAACACCAACCCACGGCAGCGACACCTCGCCGACATGGATCACACCCCGACCGATCGGGTTGGCAGAGCTGCCGCGTTCGTCAACACCCCACAGCATCGACACCAGCGAGGTCGCCATGATCCCTATTCCGAGCGTCACCATGATCACTGCAAACAACGGCTGGCCGAGCATCGGGCGCAGCACGAATCGTTCCGCAACAAGCGCGACTGCCACCAGCACCGCGACTGCCAGCAGCACCGCGACGCCCCACGGCATCGTGCCGGAGCCGACCACGACCACGTAGGCGCCGGCCATCACGAACTGGCCATGGGCGAAGTTGAACACCCCGGAGCCCTTGTAGACGATGACGAAACCAAGAGCGATCAAGGCGTAGATCGATCCAAGAGATATCCCTTGAAAGGCCAGTTGAAGGAACTTGACCATCAGTACATCGCCTCCACCACGTCGCCGTAGCGCTTCTCCACGACCGACCGGCGAACCTTCTGCGTGGCGGTCAGTTCGGCGTCGTCGTGGTCCAGTTCCTTGGGGAGCAGGGTGAACCGCTTGATCGTCTCCACCTGCGCCAGATCGGCGTTCACCTTCGTCACCCAGTCGGAGATCAGCTTTACCACCTCAGGCCGCTCGGCGAGGTCACGGTAAGTGGTGAAGGCGATGTCTTGGTGCTCGGCCCAATGGGCCACCGTGTCGTACTCGATGCCGATCAGGGCAGAAAGGTACTTGCGTCCTTCACCGATGACGATCGCCTCCTTCACGTACTCGGAGAACGTCAGCCGGTTCTCGATCTCGGCGGGGGAGATGTTCTTGCCACCGGCGGTGATGATGATGTCCTTGATCCGTCCGATGATCCGCAGATGACCATCGGGATCGATGACACCGACGTCGCCGGTGTGCAGCCATCCCTCCGCATCGACGGTGGCCGCTGTGGCTTCCGGGTTGTTCCAGTAGCCCTGGAAGTTGCCTTCACCGCTGAGCAGCACCTCGCCGGAACGCTCATCGATCTTGCATCCGACGCCTGCGAACGGGACGCCCACCGATTCGAAGCGGATGTCCCAGCCCACATGGGCGTGGCTGGCTCCGCCGCACTCGGTCTGGCCGTATGTCTGGAACATACGCACCCCGATCGAATGGAACCAGTCCATCAGGTCAGGCGACGTCGGAGCGGTACCGACCAGGCAGTTACGCACGTTGCGCAAGCCGAGGTGGGTGCGCAGAGAGCGATACAGCATCACGTTGCCGACCGCGTAGGTCATCCGCGAGCCAAAGCCGAGGTGGCCGCCGCGACGCAACCTTTCGTGGCCAAGGCGACGGCCGACGCGCATCCAAAATTTGTAGTTGGCGCGCTTCACCCTTCCGGAGTCCTGCATCCGCATCTCCACGCCGGCACGCATCTTGTCGCAGATTCGCGGCACGGCACCGAAGAACGTGGGCGCGATCTCGAAGATGTCTCGCTGCACCGTGCCGATCGACTCGGCAAAGTTCACCGTCACGCCCCACAGAACTGGCGCATAAATGGTCCACACCCGTTCGGCAAGGTGGCACAGCGGCAGGTAGGACACCGTGACCTCCTCACCGTTGATGCCCAGCGCGGCGCCGAAGCCGATGGCCGAGGACAGTCCGTTGCGGTGGCTGAGCACCGCGCCCTTCGGAGGTCCGGTGGTGCCCGAGGTGTACACGATCACCGCCGGGTCCTCGGCCCGGGTG
>JBDSMK010000109.1:0-2683 GCA_039915905.1 Ilumatobacteraceae bacterium | reverse complement strand
GCAGCGAAGCTCGATCTGGTTGTAGTCGGCCACCAGCAGCACGCACCCGTTGGCTGGGACGAACGCCTTGCGGAACTGGCGGCCCTCCTCGCGTCGAACCGGGATGTTGTGCAGGTTCGGTTGATCGCTGCTCAGCCGTCCCGTACGGGCAACCGTCTGGTTGAACGTCGCGTGGATCCGCCCATCGGCTGCGACCTCGGCCAGCAGACCCGTTCCGTACGTGCCACGCAACTTCTCCACCTCGCGGTACTGCAGAAGCGGTTCGATGAACTCCGGCCACTGGTCGCGCAGCTTCTCCAGAGTGGCAGCGTCGGTGGAGAAGCCGGTCTTGGTCTTCTTTCCCGGCGCCAGCTGCCGTTCGGTGTACAAGATCTGGCGCAACTGGATCGGCGAGTTGATGTTGAACGGCCTGCCGACCACGCTGTGTAGTTCCGCGCCGAGACGTTCAACTTCGCTGGTGAGGTGGTCGTTCAACCGCTGCAGTTCCACTTCGTCGACAGCGATGCCGACGTGCTCCATCTTGGCCAGCACCTCCACCAACGGGTTCTCGATCGAGGCGTACAGCTCGGCCATACCCTGCGCCTCGAGGGCTGCCTCCAGCGCGGCACTCAAATGGCTGACAGCCAGCGCCTGACGAGCCGCGAGTACACGGCCGTCGTTGCCTGCCTCACCAAAGTCGAGCTGGCCGGACGCCTGCTGGTCGTCGACGGGCAGTTCATAAGGCGTGTAACGACGCAGAACGTCGGCGACCGCGTAACGCACATCGGCCGGATCGATCAGATAGGCGGCAATCGCAGTGTCCAATCGCAAGCCCGACACGGCATGATCGTGGTCAAGCATCCAACGCATCAACGCCTTGGCGTTGTGACTGCGCAGCCGGGGGTGACCGGCGATAGCGGTGAGCACGTCGGCATCGTGAGCAACCGCTGCCGGTAGCCACACCACATCGGCAGTTGCCGGATCGCGCACGATCGCGACACCTTCCACATCGCTGCGTCCAGGGTCTCCCGTCCATGCCGCGATCACGTCGAGCAGTTCCAGTCCGGCGATCAGCTCGACAGCGTCCTCGGGCGAGTGGATCTCGGTGATCTCGGCTTCAAGAACCTCCCCCGCCGGGCCGTCCGTTGCCGCCGAGGGCTTGCCCGGCTTGGTGCCAAGTGCCTCGTCGAGCCGGTTGCGCAGACTGCGGAACTCGAGGAAGTCGAACAGTCGGGACACCTCGGCTTCATCGGGCTGAATGGTGAGAGTCGCGAAGTCGACCTCGATCGGCGCATCTCGGCGCAACACCATCAGCTCGTGATTGGCCCGCACTCGCTGCTCGTGTTCGATCAGCGACGCCTTCAGCTTGGGGGTCTGCTTGTCGACGTTGGCAAAGATTCCGTCGAGGCCTCCGTAGGCGTTGATCAGCTTTGCTGCAGTCTTCTCACCCACACCCGGGACGCCGGCGAGGTTGTCGCTGGGGTCACCGCGCAACGCCGCATACTCTGGGTACAACGCCGGCGTGACCCCTGTCCGTTCGGCAATTCCGGCCTCGTCGTACAACGCATAATCGCTGACCCCGCGCCTGTTGTACAGCACCCGCACATGTGGGTCGCTGACCAGCTGGTAAGAGTCGCGGTCGCCGGTGACGATGATCACGTCGTGCTGCGCGGCCGCAGCGCGATCCACCAACGTCGCGAGGATGTCGTCGGCCTCCCACCCGCTGAGGTCGACGACCGCCACGTGCAGGGCAGCCAGCACCTCGCGCACCAGCCCCATCTGCTGACGCAGGATGTCCGGGGCCGCCTCGCGCTGCGCCTTGTACTCCGGGTTGGCGAGGTGCCTGAACGTCGGTTCGGGACGATCAAATGCCACCAGCACGCCGTCGGGTTGATGATCTTTGACGAGGTTGATGAACATCGAGGTGAATCCGAACACCGCATTGGTCACCTGCCCGGACGCTGTAGCCATGTCCGTCGGTAGCGCGAAGAACGCTCGATACGTCAACGAGTTGCCGTCGAGCAGCAGCAGCTTCACGGCCGGACCACCACCACAGAATAATCGTCTGGCGGGTCACCTGGTTGGGGCGCTGGGGATCGCGCTGTCATGGTCTGAGGGTGCCGGCGGTGATCCGCTCGGCCACATCGCGCATCCGCGAGCGCTCGCTCATCGCGGTGCGCTGAATGAACGTGAACGCGTCGTTCTCGCTCATGCCCTGGTCGATCAGCAGCCCCTTGGCGCGTTCGATGAGCTTGCGCGCCTCGAGCTGCTCGCCAAGGGCGTCGACCTCTCCGGTGAGGTGCTGCAGCTCGCGGAACCGCCCGATCGCGACCTCGATCGCGGGTATCAGATCGCTTTTCTGGAACGGCTTCACCAGATATGCCAGCGCACCGGCGTCACGTGCCTCCTCGACCACTTCGCGTTGGCTGAACGCGGTGAGCATCAGCACTCCACAGATTCGCTCCTCGGTGACGATGCGGGCGACCTCGATGCCGTCCATGTGCGGCATCTTGATGTCCAAGATGGCGATGTCGGGTTGCAGCTCACGCACCAGTTCCAACGCCTTGTCGCCTCGCCCGGACTCACCGACCACCTCGTAGCCCTCCTCTTCGAGGGTCTCGCGCAAGTCGAGCCGAATGATTGCTTCGTCTTCCGCGATCACCACACGGATCGTCACAAGGGAGCTCCTTTCGATCTCTGGCCG
>JBDSMK010000088.1:0-3659 GCA_039915905.1 Ilumatobacteraceae bacterium | reverse complement strand
CAAACCGGATGGTCAAGAAGGGCCTGTCGGCAGCCCAGGCCCGCGCCGCAGCCAAGAACGCCCGCAACGCCATCCGCCGCAAGACGGCACTCTCCGGCGCCGGCATGCCCGACAAGTTGAAGGACTGCTCGTCGAAGAACGCCGACGAGTCCGAGATCATGATCGTGGAGGGTGACTCCGCCGGTGGCACCGCCGTCGACGCCCGCGATCCACGCACACAGGCCATCCTGCCGATCCGCGGCAAGATCCTCAATGTCGAGCGCGCCAGGGTCGACAAGATGCTGAAGAACAACGAGGTCGGCTTTCTGGTCACCGCCATCGGCGGTGGCATCGGCGAGGAGTTCGACGCCTCCAAGGCGCGCTACCACAAGGTGATCGTGATGGCCGATGCCGATGTCGACGGCAGCCACATCCGCACCCTGCTGCTCACATTCTTCTACCGCCAGATGCGCCCACTGGTCGAGGCCGGCTACGTGTACATCGCTCAGCCACCGCTGTTCTCCACCGAAGTCGGCAAGGAGAAGTTGTACCTCAAAGACGAAGTGGCCAAGGCCGCGTTCCTAGCTTCTCGCCCGACACACAAGAAGGAGTTCCAACGGTTGAAGGGCCTCGGTGAGATGGACGACGTGGAACTGCGCGAAACCACGATGGATGCCAGTCGCCGCACGCTGCTGCAAGTCACCGTCGATCAGGCCGCTGAGGCCGACAGCGTGATGAGCATCCTGATGGGTGAAGACGTGGAGAGCCGCAAGCACTTCATCCAGACGAACGCCAAAGACGTCCGCTTCCTCGACATCTGAACTGCGAGAACATCATGTCCGACGACACCCCAACTCCCCCCACAATCCCACCGACCGACGGCGGCGAGCCGTTCTCCTACGATCCCGTGCAGCCAGTGCAGTTGCAAGACGAGATGGAGCGCTCGTTCCTCGATTACGCGATGTCTGTGATCGTCTCGCGGGCGCTTCCGGACGTGCGTGACGGGTTGAAGCCGGTGCACCGCAGAATCATCTGGGACATGGACGAGCAGGGCTTCCGTCCCGACCGACCGCACGTCAAGTGTGCCCGCGTCAGCGGCGACACGATGGCCAAGTACCACCCGCATGGAGACAGCGCGATCTATGACGCACTGGTGCGCATGGCTCAGCCGTTCTCGTTGCGTCACCCGCTGATCGACTTCCACGGCAACTACGGCAGTCCCGACTTCGGTCCGGCCGCATCGCGCTACACCGAATGCCGGCTGGACCCGCTGGCGATGCAGTTGCTGGCCGACATCGACGAGGACACCGTCGACATGAAGCCGACCTACGACGGTTCCCGCGAGGAGCCCGTAGTGCTGCCGGCGCGATTTCCCAACCTGCTGGTCAACGGTAGCCAAGGCATCGCCGTGGGCATGGCCACCAACATCCCACCGCACAACCTCGGCGAGGTGATCGACGCCACGATCCACCTCATCGATCACCCTGAGATCCTCCAGCTAGAGCATCAGGGTTCCGATGTGCTGATGCAGTTCGTCAAGGGTCCGGATTTCCCCACCGGAGGCAGCATCCTCGGACGGTCCGGGATCATCGACGCTTACCGCACTGGTCGCGGCAGCGTGAAGATGCGCGCCACCGCCGCCATCGAGGAAACCAAGAACGGGCGCATGCAGGTGGTCGTCACCGAACTGCCCTACCAGGTCAGTTGTAGCGCCGTTGCCGGTCGTATCCAGGAACTGGTCGACGGTGGCGATCTCGACGGCATCGCCGACGTGAACGACGAGACCAGTGGCAAGACCGGTACGCGTCTGGTGGTCAAGCTGAAGCGCGACGCCAACGCCAACGTGGTGCTCAACAACCTCTACAAGCTCACCCAATTGCAGACCAGCTTCGGTGTCAACATGGTTGCGCTGGTGGACTCCGTGCCGCGCACGTTGAACCTGGCCCGTGCGCTGGAGGGCTACGTCGAGCACCAGATCGACGTGATCACCCGCCGTAGCGAGTTCCGTCTGGCCAAGGCGCAGCGCCGGGCGCACATCCTCGATGGCCGGCTCAAGGCACTCAACGTGATCGATCAGGTCATTGCGCTGATCCGTGCCAGCGACGACGCCGCGGCGGCTCGTGCGGGGCTGATGACGGCTCCGTTCGAGTTCAGCGAAGTGCAGGCGATCGACATCTTGGACATGAAGCTTTCCCAGCTCACCAGGCTGAGTCGGATCGACATCGAGACCGAGATCAACGACCTGCACTCGCGCATCACCGAGCTCGAGGCGATCCTGGCCGACGATGGCCGTCTGCGCACCGTCATCAAAGATGAGCTTCTCGTCGTGCGCGCCGCGTTCGCCACCCCTCGGCGCTGTCAGATAACCCACGACAGTGGTGAGATGACCGACCTCGACTTCGTCGACGACAAGGAGCTCGTCGTGGTGATGACCGAGGCCCAGTACGTCAAGGCGGTGGAGGCGAGCGCATTCAAGACCCAGGGTCGCGGTGGCCGTGGCGTTGCCGGGGCCAAGCTCAAGGCCGACGACCTGGTGCGTCACGTGATCTTCACCACGGCTCATGCCTACCTGCTGTTCTTCTCCAACCGCGGCCGGGTTTACCGGTTGCGGGCGTTGGAGGTTCCCGAGCGCGAGCGCACCGCCAAGGGCATGCCAATCGTCAACCTGCTGCCGTTGCAGGCCGGCGAGACCATCGAGGCGATCATCGACACCCGCGACTTCGCCGGGGAACGCAACCTGTTCTTCGCCACCCGTCATGGAGTGGTCAAGAAGACGTCGTTCCACGAGTACGACAACGGACGCCGCGACGGCCTCATCGCGCTGAACCTACGCGAGGGCGATGAGCTGGTGCGGGTCATCGAGACCAGCGGAAACGACGACATCTTCATGGTCAGCCGTCGGGGTTTGACGATCCGATTCAACGAGACCGAGGTGCGTGCCATGGGCCGCGCCGCGTCCGGTGTGCGTGGCATGAAGCTGAAGGCCGGCGACGAACTGGTCAGCGTGGATGTGGCCCGCGACGACACGGCGATCTTGCTGGTCACCGAGGAGGGCTACGGCAAGCGCACCCAACTCGAGCGGTTCCACGTGCAGGGTCGCGGCGGCCAAGGTGTCATCGGCATTCGTCTTACCGGCAAGAAGGGCGAGGTCGTTGCCGCTTTCATGGTCGGGCTCGATGACGACATCGTGGCTGTTTCCAGTGGCGGCGTGACGATCCGGATGAGCGTGCGCGAAATCTCATCGCAAGGCCGCGACGCCACCGGTGTGCGGCTGATGAACCTCGACGACGGACAGACCGTGGCCTCGGTGGCGTTGATCCTCGCCAGCGAAGACGAGGTGTGACGGCACACGGCTGATCGGGCTCCACTGTGGGCCACCTTCGAGTCCCGTCACTGACGAGCGACTCCACATCGCGCGCAGGCGCTATCGGTGACCTGGTACGGCTGATCCTCGCCGGCCACCTGATGTGTCCGGCCGCAGGGCCCAGACGATGCGGAGCTTGGATGAACGATCAATTGCCGGCGGCGACCTCGTGTCGTGACGCCGACCGTGGCCAGGCGACGATTCTGCTGCTGGCGTGCGTTGTGCTGGTGGTTGTCGCGGCGGTCGCCGTCGGCCGGATGGGGCAGCGTCTGGTGCACCGCAACCAGGCTCATGTTGCAGCCGACGCGGCCGCGCT
>JBDSMK010000065.1:0-2755 GCA_039915905.1 Ilumatobacteraceae bacterium | reverse complement strand
GCTGGGACCTGGCTGCGGTGCATCGCCTGCTGGCCGGCGAGTGGCGCGCCGACGCGGGACGTGTGTGGGCCGGCGCGCATGGGCTCGATACGGATTCGATACCGGTGAGGCGGCCACCCGATCTGTTCCACCAGGCGGCCGCCGACGACCAGCGGCATCCGGTACGCCCCGACGGCCATCTGCATCCTCAGTGGCTGGAGGAGGCGGGCCCGATCACCTCGGCCCGGTTGGCTACCTGGGCGCAACTGGCACTGGAAGTGGCCCAGCTGCAGCACAGCCAACTGCGTGGCCTCTCCTGCGGTTCACAGGCAAGCGCAACGGCTCGCGCCGAATCGGCTGCCGAACTGCTCTGCGCAGAACTGGAGTTTGACGGACTGCCGCTGGACCGATCGGTCGCCGAGCGGATCATCGCCGACAGCATCGGGCCTCGACCATCGAGCGAAATAGAACTCGTCGACCAGCGCAACCGGCGCGACGCGGAGGTGCTCTGCCACGCGCCGCCGGGCGGGCGGTTCGACCTGCGCAGCCCCGCAGACGTACGGTCGCTGCTGCGACGCATAGGCATCGAGGTTCCCGACACCCGCGCCTGGCGGCTCGAGGCAATCGTCGACCCTCCCCCACTGGTCACTGCGCTACTCGCCTGGCGCAAGGCCGAGCGAGTCGCCAGCACCTACGGCTACACCTGGCTTGACAACCACCTCGGCGCCGACAGCCGGCTGCGCGGCTCATGGTCGGGTTCCGACGGCGCTGCGGGGAGGATGACCGCCTCGGCGGGGCTGCACAACATGCCCGCAGAGATGCGTCCCGCGGTCGTCGCCGAGAACGGGCGCGTATTCGTACGTGCCGACCTCGGCCAGATAGAACCGCGGGTGCTCGCCGCCGTGAGTGGAGACCCACTGCTAGCCGCCGCCACCGCCGCACCCGACCTCTACGCTCCGATCGCCGAACAACTCGGCGTAGCGCGTTCCATCGCCAAGGTCGCAGTGCTCGGAGCGATGTACGGCCAGACGACAGGGCGTGGGGCCGATGCGTTGCGCAGCCTCGACCGGGCTTATCCGGTGGCTATGACGTATCTGCGTGAAGCATCCGTCGCGGGCCGGTCGGGCCGCAATCTACGCACCTTCGGAGGCCGGCTGATCCGCCTGGACAGTTCGTCGTGGGTCGTTGAAGGCTCCGCCCACGACGATCGCGAGAGCCGCACTCGCGACGCGGCCCGCGGTCGTTACGCACGAAACGCAATGGTGCAGGGCGCTGCGGCGGAGCTTTTCAAGGTGTGGGCTGCTCTGGTCCGCGCCCGCTGCACTGCATTCGATGCCCGCATAGTGCTGTGTCTGCATGACGAGTTGCTGGTGCATGCCCCCATCGAGCACGCCGCCGCGGTGGCCGAAATGGTGGGTAGTTGCCTGCAGGAAGCCGCGGCGCGCTGGTCGCCGGATCGGCGAGTGCGATTCGTGGCCGACATCAGCATCATCGCGCGGTGGTCGGACGTTTCCGGCTGATTCTTCCGACTTGCTCAGACGGTGGCCGACCTGCTTCTGCGGGAGTTGTCGGCGATCTCCTCGATCACGTCGTCCCACCTCTGCTGAGGCAGGTCGTGGCCCATGTCGGGATACATCACCAGACGCGAACCGGGTACCGCTTTCGCCGTGGCAATGCCACCGGACGGCTTCACCAGACGATCCACCAAACCGTGGATGACCAGCGTCGGCATGGTCAGCTTGTGCAGATCGGCGGTGCGGTCGGGGCTGGCGGCAATGGCCATCATCTGGCGTGCAGTGCCGGCGACGTCGTCATGGCGTGCCGCCGCTTCGGCGATCAGGGCGCGGGCAGCAGCCTCGTCGAAGTGCGGCCCGGACACGAGCCGACCCATCTTCACCGCGTTGTCCAGTGCCTTGTCCGGATCGCGCGACAGCAACCGTGGCGCCTTGCGCATCACTTCGAGGCTGATCTTGCCGTTCTTGCGGTCTCCCGTGTTGGACATGATCGAAGTGAGGCTGAGGACCCGTTCGGGATGGCCGATGGCCAGACTCTGGACGATCATCCCTCCCATCGATGCGCCGACGACGTTGGCTGCCTTGATCTCCAGGTGGTCTAGCAGCGCGGCGGCATCGTCGGCCATGTCCGACAGTAGGTAGGAGGCCTTGGCGAAGCGATAGGAGAGCGTGGAGGCGATGACTTGCCGTTTGGTCGGCACGGGAGCGTCGATCTCCGACGACAAACCGGTGTCGCGATTGTCGAAGCGAACAACCCGGAAGCCCTTGTCGACCAGCCGCTCGACGAACGGCAGTGGCCAGGCGATCATCTGAGTGCCGAGCCCCATCACCAACAGCAGCGGCTCGGCATCTTTGCCGCCGTGCTCGTCGTACTCGATGGTGATGCCATTGACCTGCGCAGATGTCATTCATCAAGTGTATTGCAGAATCCTGATCAACCGCAGGGCCACCCAGTCGTACATCGGTCGCGTCGGTAGGCTCGCGCGATGAGCCTCCCGGTGGCATTCTCCGACGTAACCGAACGGATCGCGGAGTACGGTGCGCGAGCAGCGTTGATCACGGTTGACGCCGATAGCGCCCCGCACGTCGTGTCGGTGCTGGTTCGCACCGACGACGACCGGGTGCTGGCCGAGGTGGGCGGACGAACTCACGCGAATCTGGCGGCCAACCCGAAGTTGTCGATGCTGTGGCCCCCGTTGGCGGGGGGCCAGTACCACCTGATCGTCGACGGCCTACTGGAATCCGTGACAAGCGTTAGCGAC
>JBDSMK010000054.1:0-10105 GCA_039915905.1 Ilumatobacteraceae bacterium | reverse complement strand
CGGGCCACGGATGCTGGTGATCGCGGTGGCCTTGTTGGCAGTGGCCGTGCTGTTGATCTGGAACACCATCCGCACAGCGATGTTCGCCAGACGTCGAGAGATCGAGGTGATGAAACTGGTCGGTGCGACGAACTGGTTCATTCGCCTGCCGTTCATGCTCGAGGGGCTGTTGCATGGCCTTGTCGGCGGCGTGATGGCCTCCGGTGTGCTGCTGTTCCTGAACTCGGACTGGACATCGGGGGTTCGCAGCCTGCCCGGTAACTCTGGTCTGCAGGCGTTCGTGGTGCTCGGCTCGTACCCGTGGACGGTTGTCGTGTACATGGTTGGCCTCGGGGCGATCGTCGGTGCCGTCGGCTCCGGTACAGCGGCCTCGCGCTTCCTCGATGTGTGACGGCGCGGTCTAGCGTCGGCCGATGGAGTTCACCCAGATCATCTACGACGTCGCCGACCAGATCGCGACCATCACCCTCAATCGGCCCGAGCAGCTCAACGCGTTCACCGGCACGATGATGAACGAGATGATCGACGCGTTCGATCTCATCGACGCCGACGATGACGTGCGCGCCGTCATCGTTACCGGAGCAGGTCGGGGTTTCTGCGCCGGTGCGGACCTGTCCGGCGGTGGGGCCACGTTCAGCCGCGGCGGCAGCGACGTGATGACCGACGCCGGCGTGCCGCGCGACGGCGGCGGTCTGCTGACGTTGAGGATCTTCGAATGCACCAAGCCGGTGATCGGGGCGATCAATGGTGCGGCAGTGGGCGTGGGCGTGACGATGACTCTGCCGATGGACATCCGGCTGGCCAGCGACAAGGCCAAGTTCGGGTTCGTCTTCGCTCGCCGCGGCATCGTGCCGGAGGCCTGCTCGTCGTACTTCCTGCCGCGCCTGGTGGGCATCAGCCAGGCTGCTGAGTGGTGCTTCACCGGTCGGGTGTTCCCGGCGTCGGAGGCTCTGGCCGGCGGACTGGTGCGCAGCGTTCATCCCGGCGACGAGTTGCTTGGAGCGGCACGCACGATCGCAACTGAAATCGCCGCGAACACCTCGGCGGTGAGTGTTGCGTTGACCCGCCAGATGCTGTGGCGGATGCTCGGCGCCGACCATCCGATGGAGGCACACAAGGTGGACTCGCGCGGCATCTTGATGCAAGGCCGTAGCGCCGATGCGCGGGAGGGCGTGAACAGCTTCCTGGAGAAGCGCCCCGCCGTGTTCCCGCTGAAGGTCAGTACCGATCTGCCTGACATCTTCCCGGATCAACAGATCCGCAAGTTCTCGTAAAGTTGCTCACGCCCGGTGCCGATGTGACAAGCGCAACGGTGGCGGGCGGGAACGAATCGCCGGTTCGGCTGTTGCACCTGACAGTCGAAAGGACGACAAACGATGAACATGGTGGCGATCCGGTTGAATGCCGGCGACGTGGTGGAACTGCAGATCGACAACGAGTTGGTCTCGGCCCTGGTGATGCTGGCCAGCGATGATGCGGTGATCCTCGATGCCTGCGACGGGAGCACCCCGTTCGTCATGCGTCCCGATGATTTGTTGGGCGCCCGGGTCTACGCCGGCGCTACGGCGGAGTAGCTGAACCCGGGGCCAGTTCCAAATCGGGCCAGTTCTGCTGCGACTAGTTGAAAACGACGGTCTTGCGTCCGTAGACGAGCACACGATGCTCGAGATGGGCGCGGACTGCCCTGGCCAGCACGATGGTCTCCAGGTCGCGGCCGCGCCTGGTGAGTTCGGTCACGCCCTCGCGGTGGGTCACTCTGGCGACTTCCTGCTCGATGATCGGCCCTTCGTCGAGTTCTTCGGTGACGTAGTGCGCCGTGGCGCCGATCAGCTTCACACCTCGCTCGAAGGCCTGGCGGTACGGGTTGGCCCCGATGAACGCCGGCAGGAACGAGTGATGGATGTTGATCATCCGGTTGCGGTACAGGCTCACCACAGCCCCCGACAGGATCCGCATGTACCTTGCCAGAACCACCAGGTCGATGTCGTGGTGTTGCAGTTCGGCAATCACCGCCGCCTCCTGCGCGTCCCTGTCGACGGGGTCAACCGGGAGGTACACGTAGGGGACTTCCATGTGAGCACAGATCCCAGCGTGATCCGGATGGTTGGCGATCACCACGCCAAGATCGGCGTTGAGCTCACCGGTGCGCCACCTGGTGAGCAGGTCGTACAGACAATGCGGTTGGCGGGAGGCGAGGACCGCGACGCGTGGGCGTTCGTCGGTGAAGTGCAGTTGTGCATTGATGTGGAGCCGCTCGATCACTGGGGCGAGGGCATGGAGGATCTCGTCGCGAGGGATGGCGAAGCCGTCGAGGTCGAACTCGACACGTTGGAAGAAGATGCCTTCGATCGCGTCGACGTGCTGCTCGGCGTGGACGATGTTCCCGTCGTTCTCGGCGAGGAACGCAGCCACCGCAGCCACCACACCGCGCCTATCCGGGCAAGACAACAGCAGCACCGCGTGCGCGGGGGAGTCGCTCGTCGTTTTGTAGGCACTCAGAACAGCCACGGGAAGGCACTCCAATCGGCGTCGCGCTTGTCAAGGAACGAGGTGCGACCCTCCTGAGCCTCGTCGGTCATGTAGGCCAGGCGGGTGGCCTCGCCGGCGAAGATCTGCTGACCTACGAGACCGTCGTCGATCAGGTTGAACGAGTACTTCAGCATCCGCTGCGCGGTTGGGCTCTTGGCGTTGATCTCCTTGGCCCACTGCAACGCGATGGCCTCCAGTTCGGCGTGCGGCGCGACTGCGTTGACCATGCCCATCCGTTGGGCATCGTCGGCCGTGTACTCGCGACAGAGGAAGAAGATCTCGCGGGCAAACTTCTGACCCACATGGCGGGCCAGGTAGGCGCTGCCGAATCCACCGTCGAAGCTGGCCACGTCGGCATCGGTCTGCTTGAAGCGGGCATGCTCGGCACTGGCAATAGTGAGGTCGGAGACCACATGCAAGCTGTGCCCGCCACCAGCGGCCCACCCCGGCACTACGCAGATCACGATCTTTGGCATGAACCTGATCAGACGTTGCACCTCGAGGATGTGCAGCCGTCCGGCACGGCCTGGGTCGATGGTCTCGGCGGTGTCGCCGATCTGTCCCTCGGGGCCGGTGGCCAGGGTGTACTTGTAGCCATCGCGTCCGCGGATGCGCTGGTCGCCGCCGCTGCAGAAGGCCCATCCACCATCTTTCGGTGAGGGCCCGTTGCCGGTGAGCAGCACACATCCGACGTCAGTGCTCATCCGCGCATGGTCGAGCGCGGTGTACAGCTGGTCGACGGTCTGCGGGCGGAACGCGTTGCGCACCTCGGGGCGGTTGAACGCGATGCGCACGGTTCCGTGCTCCACGCTGCGGTGGTAGGTGATGTCGTCGAAGTTGAACCCGGGCACGTCGCGCCATGCCGACCGGTCGAAGATCGCGGATACCTGGTCACTGCTCATGGGCCCATCTTGACCGATGCCCCGCTGCTACGTTCAGCCCGTGCCCGGCCTCAACATCTTCGGCGTCCGCGGTCTTCCCGAGATCATCTCGGGCACAGACCTCGCAGTGGCAATCCACGATGCGGCGGTTGCCGCAGGGAGTCCGCTGCTCGACGGTGACGTACTGGTGGTGACGTCCAAGATCGTTTCCAAGGCCGAGGGCCGGACCGTCGAGATGATCGAGATCGAGCCCTCGGTGTTCGCCATCGAATGGTCGGCAAGGTGGGACAAGGACCCGGCCGTGACCGAGGTGGTGCTGCGCGAGGCGAAGCGGGTGGTGCGCCAGCTCGGCCCGGTGCTGATCACTGAGACGCACCACGGCTTCGTCTGCGCCAACAGCGGCGTCGACCAGTCGTCGAGCGGCGCACACGGCCGTCTCGTGCTGTTGCCGGTGGACTCCGATGCCTCTGCCCGGGCGATCCGTGCCGGTCTGGCTTCAATCGGTGTGGATGTGGCCGTCATCATCTCCGATACGTTCGGGCGCGCCTGGCGCGAGGGTCAGACCGACATTGCCATCGGTATCGCCGGGATGCAGCCGATCACCAGCTACATCGGCCAGTTCGACCCCCACGGTCACGAGTTCCGGGTGCAGGCGATCTGCACCGCCGACGAGCTCACTGGCGCCGCGGAGCTCGTCAAGGGCAACGTGTCGCGGATCCCGGTAGCCGTGATCCGCGGCTTCCCCTGGGAGCCGGATGACTCTGCAACTCTCGCCCCGGTGCTGCGCGACCAGTCTCGCGACTTGTTCCGCTGATCGACTTGGCTCTGCCTCACGGCCGTTGCCGCACGGCTCGCTGAGGAGGGCGAGTGTCCCACGTTGGCGTAGCACGTTGACTCGCCAGTCTGGTTCGCATCGCCACCATCGGGCTCCGTCGTCGCCGTGTGAACCAGAGTGGACTCAGTCATGCGCTCAGCTAGGCAGGGATCCGCACCACGGTCGTGCCTACGGTGCGCCCGTGGAGCAGATCGATGAAGGCTTGCGGCGCGCTGGTCAAACCGAGGAACTCGGTGATCTTCGGTGTCAGCTTCCCCTGGTCGATCCACTGCGTGATCTGCGCCTGTGCGGCGGAGAACCTCGAGGCGTAGTCGAACACCAGAAAGCCCTGCATCCGTACCCGATTGTTGATCAACAGTCCTGGCACACCGCGCGGGCCGGGGCCGGGGGTGGACGTGTCGTACTGGCTGACCACACCGCAGCATACGATTCGGCCGCCGGTGGCCATCCGGAACAGGGCGTTCTCCAGTATGGGCCCGCCGGTGTTGTCGAAGTACACGTCGACGCGGTCCGGCGTGGCGTTCTTGAACGCGGTGCGAAGATCGTCGGTGCGGTAGTTGATGGCGACGTCGAAACCCAGTTCCTCGGTGAGCATCGTGCACTTCGCGGCTGAGCCGGCCAGGCCCACCACGCGGCAGCCGTGCAGCTTCGCGATCTGGCCGACGAGGTGACCGACTGAACCGGCCGCAGCAGAAACGACCACCGTGTTGCCTGGTTGCGGTGCTCCTACGTCGAGCAGTCCGAAGTAGGCGGTGAGCCCGTTCGTGCCGAGCGCGCCGAGAGCGGTGGCCGGGTCCGTGCCGGCAGTCAGCGGGCGGACCGCTGTGGCGGGATGAACGGAGAGCTCCTGCCATCCGGTCGACGCTGTCACCACCGTGCCGACCGGAACCGAAGCGTCATTGTAGACCACGACGGTAGCGACACCGCTGCCGCCCATCACCTGGCCGGTCACCGGCGCTGCGGCATAGCTCGCACTACCTTGCAGCCCGGCGCGCTGGCCGGCCCCGATGGTCAGCGCAATGGTGCGGCACAGCACCTCGCCGCTGTCCGGGTGGGGCGCTTGCGCGGTGCGCAGCTCGAAATCGGATTCACGTAGCTCGCCTTTCGGGAGCGACGCGATGATCATCTGACGGTTGGCGTTCATCGGTGGAATCGTTGCACGGCAGCGACACCCTCGGCTGGAAAGTTGATGTTCAATCCGTCGATCCCCTCTTCCAGGAACTTGTCGTAGCTCGCAGCGTTTTCCAACTTGCTGTCGTTGGGCCACACCCAGATCACGTATTTCGCGGCGTGGGCCTTGGCGATCGACTCAGCGGTGATCACCGGTGTGCCTTGGTACTCCGGCGGAAGCTGAAGGATCCGCATCCCATCGGGCAATGCGGTGCCTTCGAGCACCCACGCGGCGGTAGCGGAGAGACCGGGCGAGATCTCCACGTCAGGCGCCATCGCGTGGAAGGCGGCCACCGTGGGGTCGTCGAAGGAGGTCACGACGGTGGCGTCCTCGCGCTTCAAATCGTGCAGCTCCTTGGCCAGTTCTGTTGCGGCGGCCGCCGCGGGTGCACCGCTGCCTTCGATTTCGATGTTCAACGGGATGTGCGGGAACCGCTCGATGAGGTCGGTCAGTCGCGGGATGTCGAAGTCGTCGGGTGTGTAGCCGGGCGGGGGCGGCCTTTGTCCGGTGCGGATGCCGCGGTAGACGTACTCGGCCGGCTGGCGGTCCTTGGAGATGCCGTCAACTGTGAAGTAGTAGGCGTTGTCCAGCTTGCTCAGCTGGGCGTAGGTCATCGCCGCAATCGCACCGCTGGCATTGGTCAGACGGTCGACTGTGGCGTCGTGTTGGATCACCAGCACCCCGTCGGCGGTCATCATCACGTTCAGGTCGAGCATGTCGACGCCGGCCTTCATGCTCTCGCCGAAGGCGAACATCGTCGACCCCGGGAACTGGTCCTCGCCACCAGTGTGGGCCAGCACGATCGGCTTGCTGCGCGCGAGCAGCTCGGCGATCGTGCGGTCTGTCGTAGCCGTAGTGGTCGGCGGCGGCGGCGCGGTGGTGACGGGCTGTGTGGTGCCGGGCTGGGTCGTGCCGGGCTGGGTCGTGACGGGCTGGGTCGTGACGGGCTGGGCGGTGGTCGCCGAGTTGGAGGCTGCCGAAGTCGAGTCGGCTGCCGGCGACGCGCTCGAGGTCGAAGCCGATGATGTCGCCGCACTGGACGTGGCCGCAGAGTTGGACGTCGGCTTGCTGGAGGAGCAAGCCGCTAGCACCAACATCGCCGCGGTTAGCACCAACGTCGCTGCGGTTTGCACCAACGTCGCTGCGGTGAGCGTCACGAGCGCCTGAGGCCGTGTCCTGCCGGCCGTGTTCCGCCCACTCACCTTGACTGCTCGGCGTAGGCCACAGCCACCCCGGTGGCGAGCACGGCGTTGTTGCGAACCAGCGCGAGGTTGGCTTCCAGGCTGCGCCCGCCGGTGCGTTCGACAATGCGGGACAGCAGAAACGGCGTCACGTCCTGGCCGGCGACGTGTTGTCGTGATGCCTCGGTCAGCGCCTCGTCGATCACCTCGCCGATCTCTGCCTCGGGGATCTCTGCCTCTGCCGGGATCGGGTTGGCGATGCTCACCCCCACTTGTAGTCCGAGCTCGGTCCAGGTGGCATGCAGCAAACGGGCCAGCGCGTCGGCGCCATCGACGCGACGTGGCGCTGGCAGGCCGCTGGTGCGGCTGTAGAACGACGGGAAGTCGTCGCTGCCATTGACGACCACCGGAACACCGAGTGACTCGAGGCGTTCCAGCGTAAGCGCGATGTCGAGGATCGACTTGATCCCTGCCGACACCACTGCCACCGGCGTGGTGGACAGTTCGGTCAGGTCGGCAGAGATGTCGAACGATCCACCCGCGCCGCGGTGCACGCCGCCAATGCCGCCTGTGGCGAACACCCGGATCCCGACCATCGCCGCGATGTGCATCGTCGCGGCCACCGTCGTGGCGCCGCTCGCGCCTGCGGCGATCAGCCACGGCAGGTCGCGGGTGGTTGCCTTGTGGATGTCGTTGCGGGTGGCGAGGGCCAGCACCTGATCGGCATCGAGACCCACCCTGCACGCTCCGTCGAGCACGGCGATGGTTGCCGCCACGGCACCGCCGGCGCGCACGATGCCCTCCACCTCGGTGGCCATCTCGACGTTCTGCGGAAACGGCATGCCGTGGCTGATGATGGTCGACTCGAGGGCCACCACCGCCTGGCCGGCGTCGAGGGCAGCGCGTACCTCTGGATGCACGATCACGGAGCTCATCGACACCATCTTCGCACCTTGGCCGATGCTGCGGTTGTGGCTCTGTGGGTCGCCCGTGGCGATGCCACCGTCGTAGCCTGCGGAAATGCAGTTGGCCTATGAGCTCAGCGGTCCAGACGACGCTCCGGTGGTGGTGCTGATACACGGGATAACCGAGAGTCATCACAGCTGGCGGCCGGTGATCGAGGAGCTGCACGCCGACCATCGCGTGCTCGCCGTAGATCTGCGTGGCCACGGGGCCAGCGCGACCGGCACCGCGTACGACCCGTTGAGCTACGCCGGTGATGTGGCCGAGACGGTCGCCGCCCTCGGGCTGCGCGAACCGCTGGTGGTCGGCCATTCGCTCGGTGGCGTGGTGGCCACCGCCTATCCGCTGGTCGGCGCGTGCGTCGCGGTGGTCAACGTCGATCAGCCGTTGCGGCTGGCCGGGTTCAAGGACGCCCTCGCCCCGCTCGCACCGATGCTCAACGGGACTGCCGAGCAGTTCGCCGCGGCGATGGCGATGATCTTCGGACAGATGGACGGGCCTCTGCCTCCCGACGAGCGCGAACGCATCGCCGCCGGGGCGCGACCGGATCAGCAAGTGGTGCTCGGCACCTGGGCTGGCGTGATGAACTCGGCTCCGGAGGAGCTCGACGCGCTGGTCGAGCAAATCGCTGCGGGGGTTGCCGTGCCCTACCTCGCGGTTCACGGCAGCGAACCTGGAGCGGAATACGTCGAGTGGCTCACCCGGCTGATCCCGACGGCGACGGTGGAGGTGTGGACCGATCATGCCGGTGGCAATCTGGGCCACTATCCGCAACTCGTAGACACGCAGCGGTTCCTCACCCGGCTGGCCGCATTCGAGCATCAGGCGCGCGGATGAGCGCGATGCACGAGGTCCGCGTGGAACGCGACGCGTCGGTGGCCACGATCTGGCTGAACCGTGTCGCCAAGCGCAACGCGATGACCTACTCGATGTGGGCCGACTTGGAGGTGGCGTGCAACTCGCTTGCCATCGATGATGGTGTGCGGGTGGTGGTGCTGCGAGGTTCCGGCGGACACTTCTGCGCCGGCGCTGACATCTCCGAACTGCTTGCCGAACGTCCGGCCGGTACGCGCTCGTTCGGCGAGGTCAACATGGCCGCCGAACAGGCACTAGCGAACTTGCCCAAACCCACGGTCGCGTTCATCGAAGGCGACTGCATCGGTGGCGGATGCGCGATGGCGATCGATTGTGATCTGCGCCTTGCTACTACCGGGGCGCGGTTCGGGATAACTCCGGCGAAGCTTGGCGTGGTCTACCCGGCTCCGTCACTCGAGCGTGTCGGACGACTGCTCGGGCCGGCGGCGTCCAAGTACCTGCTGTTCACAGGCCGGTTGATCGATTCGTCCACCGCGCTGCGCATCGGTCTGGTCAACGAGGTACATCCCAGCGCTGGCGGTGAGGAGGCGTTGACGGCACTGTGTGCCGAGTTGACCGCCCGCTCGCTGCTCACCCAAGCGTCGAGCAAGGAGATGATCGGCGCAGTGGCAGCCACCGGTGGGGTCCCCGCTGAGCTCGACGGTCATTGGGCTCGAACAGCCGCCGCCGCCGGCGACCTGCGCGAGGGCGTAGCGGCGTTCGCCGAACGGCGCACCCCACGGTTCACCTGGCCGGCGGACCCGCGGACATGAACCTGGAAGACCAACGATGACAGACCCCAACCGCCCGAACGTGCTGTTCATCACCCTCGACCAGTTCCGTGGCGACTGCCTGTCATCGGCGGGTCATCCGGTGGTGCGCACACCCAACCTCGACCGTCTCGCCGCGGCCGGGGTCTCGCTGCGTCGTCACTACAGCCAGGCGGCACCGTGCGCCCCGGGGCGCGCCGCGCTGTACACGGGGATGTACCAGATGAACAACCGGGTTGTCGGCAACGGCACACCGTTGGACCGGCGCCACGACAACATCGCCCACATCGCTCGCCGGGCCGGCTATCGCCCGACGTTGTTCGGCTACACCGATCAGGGAGTCGACCCCCGGGTAGTCACCGATCCGAGCGACCCACGGCGCAGCACAGCATGGGGGCTGCTGCCCGGCTTCGATGTCGAGTTGAACCTTTCCGGGCCGTACACCCCATGGTTCCGGTGGCTTACGGAGCTCGGCTACGACGTGGTCGACGAGGAGGCCAGCCTGCTCAACGGCGAGCCCGACCGCCCTGCCGAGCACAGCACGTCGGCGTTCCTCACCGATCGGTTGCTGGGGTGGATCGATCGGCAGGACGGCCCGTGGTTCGCCTACGCCAGCTACCTGCGCCCGCACCCGCCGTACGGCGCGGCCGGACACTGGTCCGAGGCCTACTCGCCCGATGAGGTCGGAGAGCCGATCACCCCGCTCGGCGCCGCCGAACGCCACCCGTTTCACACCACATTGCTGGGGGTGCCGGACATGCAACCGCCAACCGATCCGGCCGCGATGCGCCGGCTCCGTGCCCAGTACTTCGGGATGGTCAGTGAGGTCGACAGCCAGCTCGGTCGGGTCTGGGATTTGCTGCAGCGCAACGGGCAGTGGGAGAACACGATGGTCGTGGTCACCGCCGACCACGGTGAGC
>JBDSMK010000488.1:0-4978 GCA_039915905.1 Ilumatobacteraceae bacterium | reverse complement strand
CAATCGATTTCGGCACCTTGTACCCGGCGATCGAGTCGCGTGCGTACTGGCGCAGTTCGTCCTCTGTAGCGGTGGCTCCCTCGTTGAGAACGACGACTGCATGGACCTCCTCACCCCACGTCTCATTGGGGATCCCGAACACCGCGACCTGGGCCACCGCTGGATGGCTGGCGATTGCGTTCTCCACCTCGATCGAGTAGACGTTCTCGCCCCCGGTGACGATCATGTCGGTGGCCCGGTCGACGAGGAACAGGTATCCGTCGGCGTCGAGGTGTCCTACGTCGCCGGTGCGGTACCAGCCGTCACGAAACACCCGCGCCGTCTGCTCGGGCTGTCGCCAGTACTCACGCATGAAGTTGCCCCCACGAGCGCAGACCTCGCCGTCATGTCCCACCGCTACGTCGTTGCCGAGGTCGTCTTTGATCGCGATGTTGACGCCCATCGCTGGGCGTCCCGCGGATCGCAGGATCTCCCCCCCTCGGCGATGATCGGCGGCGGTGAGGAACGTGAGCACGGAGGAGCATTCGGTCATCCCGTACCCCTGCCACAAGTTGAGCTCGGGGAACCCGTCCAGCAGTTGCTGCAACAAGGCGGCCGGCATCGGTGACGCCCCATACACCAGGTCACGCATCGACTCCAGTCGTTCAGGGCGGAACTCAGGATGACGCAACATCATCGCGATCATCGTCGGGACCATCATTGTCCAATCCACCCGGTGGCGCTCGATGGCGTCCAGAACCGCGGCCGGTTCGAACATTGGGACGAAGACCGATGTGCCACCGGTGGCAAGCATCCCGAGGACACCCCCCATCGACGCAGCGTGAAACATCGGGGTCTGATGGAGGTACACCCGATCGTCGGAGAATCCGAGTGAGAGCCCGATGTGGTAGAGGTTGAGGATCTGGGCGCGCTGCTCCAACAATGCGCCTTTGGGCAGTCCGGTGGTTCCACCGGTGTACATCAGCACCGCTGGGTCGGACTCCTCCGGCTCCCTCGGCACCACTTTGCGTCCAGCCGAGATCAAGTCCTCATAAAGCAGATCGTGTGGAGCGTCGCCACTGTCCATCAGCACCACGTGCTGCAGAGGTAGGTCAGCGCGCACCTCGGCGATGTTGCGGGTCAGGTGCTCAGCGAACACGGAGTCGACGAACACCACCTTGGCGGCCGAGTCGGCCAGGATGTGCTGTAGCTCGCGGCCTGCGAGACGGAGGTTCAGCGGGTTGATCACCCCCGCGCCGAGGAATCCGGCGTGGTACAACTCGAGAAACTGGTGGCTGTTGCACGACATCACCGCGAAACAGTCATCGGGCTTCAGGCCGAGCGTCCGGCGCATGCTGTCGGCGAGTCGCAGCACCCTCTCACCGTGCTGCTCGAACGTTCCCGCGTAATCGCCGTCGAGGAATCCAACCTTGTCGGCCCAACGATCGATCGCGGGGAGGAAATGCCTGTGGAAAACAAGTTCCTTCATGCTGTTGCTCCGGTCTGGTCTGTGGCTCGTCCGGCCGCGACATGAATCCGACCGGTCGTTCCCGTCGCATGCGACCGTAGCTCCAACGGTGAGCGACGCCCGCAACGGCTCCGGCAACCGTGCTCGCCCGACCGCGGCCAACGTGGGCTCCGATGAGGCGGCAGACTAGGGCGGTGCTCCGGTCAACGATGCTCGACGCGGCTGCGGAATGGGTGCGCGAAGCGAGCCAAGTCACAGTCCTCACCGGTGCCGGGATCTCCACAGATTCCGGCATCCCCGACTTCCGCGGCCCCAACGGGCTGTGGACCACAAATCCGTCTGCCGAGAAGGCATCCACGTTGCAGCACTACATCTCCGACCCCGCGGTTCGCCGAGCAGCCTGGCAAACCCGCTTGCACTCGCCCGCGTGGACGGCCGAGCCGAACGCGGGCCATCTCGCGGTTGTCGAACTCGAGCGCCGTGGACAGTTGGTGAAGGTGATCACGCAGAACATCGATGAGTTGCACCAACACGCCGGCAACTCGCCCGACAAGGTCCTCGAGGTGCACGGCACGATGCGCTGGGCGCGGTGTTGGCAGTGCGGCGACCGGCGCCCGATGGAAGATCTGCTCGCCCGGGTGCGAGCCGGCGAGGATGATCCGCCATGCAGCAAGTGCGGCGGCATCGTCAAGAGCGACACGATCTCGTTCGGACAGTCGCTTGTGCCGGAGGTGATCGACGCCGCGATGGAAGCGGCCGCGGCATGCGAGTTGCTGATTGCCGCTGGATCAAGCCTGTCTGTCTTTCCTGCGGCCAACCTTGTCCCGGTGGCGCGCGCAGCCGGAGCCAAAGTGGTGATCGCCAATGGGCAGCCGACCACGATGGACAACTTCGCCGATGCCGTGCTGATCGGCAACCTGTCGGATCTGCTCCCGGCGCTGATCGACTGCTAGGGAGGTCAGCCGCCGTAGTTCAGGCCGGTGGACCGCAGTACAAGCGGGATCTTGGTCTCGTCGCGCACACCGGCCGACACCACCTCGGCTACGAACACGGTGTGGTCACCGCGAGCCACCGTGTCGGTCACCCTCGCCTCGAACCAGTAGGGCAGATCCACCAGCAGCGGCGCGCCTGTCTCCGGCCCCGGCTCGAAGCCATACCCATTGAGCGTGTCACCATCCACCTTGGTCGTCCGGAAGAAGGCCTTGCCGATGTCGAACTGATCATCTGCCAGGACGTTGACCGCAAATGCCCCAGTGCTCAGGATGATCCGGTGGCTGTCGCTGTCTGACTTCACCGCCGCGACGATGAGAGGCGGATCGAAGGAGGCCTGGGTCACCCAGTTCACCCCACCGGCCCCGTACTCCCCGTTCTCCGCGGCGGTGAGAACATATAGCCCGTAGTTGATCGAGCGAAGAGCCAGCTTCTTGTGTTGAGGATCGAGTGCCATTTCTGAACTGTAGATCGCACTGGCGGACGCGGTGCGTGCTCGGCGAGCAACGGTACTGTTCGAGTATCGCTCTACGAGAGGGGTGCAGATGAGCACCACAGCTTTGGAACAGGCCATCCGATCAACCAGCAAGGTGCTCGCCGGGGTACAATCCGACCAGCTCGATGCCTCAACGCCGTGCGCCTCTTGGAAGGTTTCCGAGGTGATCAACCACGTCGTCGGCGGCCAGTACTTCTTTGCCGCGATGGCCAGCGGCGACTCGCTTGGCAGCGAACCTCCGCCGGACTTCGCCTCCAGCGACTACGCCGCTACGTTCGACCGTGTCGCCGCCGCTACCGTCACCGCGTTCCAATCCGACGGCGCAATGGACAAGACGATGCACCTGCCCTTTGGCGACCTTCCAGGCTCCGCAGTAGTAAACCTCGCCGCCACCGACACCTTCGTTCACGGGTGGGACCTGGCCTGCGCAACGGGCCAGGACACCAACCTCGACCCGGAGTTGGCCGCCGTCCTGCTGGCCGGCGCCCGCATGTCCATCCCTGATTCGTTTCGAGGCGCTGACGGTCAAGCACCGTTCGGCGCAGAGCAGGTCGCTCCTTCTGGCGCCACCAACGCGGACAAGTTGGCCGCCTTCCTCGGTCGCGTCGTGCACTGACCGGACGCGGGCGCGTCAGACTCCTACATCGAAACGGTTGAGGCTCCGGCTGTCCCAGGCAGGACAACGTTGTCACCGGAGTGAGAGGAACAACTTTTCCATCTCGTCGGGTGTCATGCCTTCAGCTTCTGCTCGCGCGGGGTCTGCCAGGCAGTAGCGCATGCCGGCGGCCATGAGCCTCACACCGGCCCTGTGGAGGGCCGCCTGGGCAGCATTGAGTTGGGTCAACACCTTCTTGCAGTCGGCACCTTCTTCAATCAGGCGCTGTACGCCGCGCAGCTGCCCCTCGGCGCGGCGCAGCCGATTGAGCACTTCCTCGGAGATCTCATCAGGGAACTGCATGTCAATCATGCTATACCCCTCTAGGTATCAGTCCCCTCTAGGTATTCAGTCCCCTCTAGGTATTCAGTCGCCTCTAGGTATTCAGTCTAGGTATCCAGAATTGCACCAACCGCCACTCCGGTGAGAGCCCGCCGAGGGAGATCAACTGCACGGCCGGAGTTGCGCGAGTCAGCATCGGAGGCTCGGATCGGCTCGTTCGCTTTGGTTCAGTTGGCCGGTGATTGCTCGAAACAGTCGCGCAGGAACTTGTCGAGCCGGCCGCGGTCGGTGGCGATGGACAGTGTGCCATCTGCGTCCCGATTGATCGCCAGTGATGGACAGAACACGTTCGCATCGCCTGCGAAGAAGTGTGGAGATCCGAGCACTCCGCGTTGCTGTCCCCCATGCCAGTCATCGAGAACCGCCTGGCGATCCGTGTCGTCGGGAAGGTCGATGTCGAGCAGGCCAGCCAGGCCAGCGAGCACCGCTGGGTCTGAGATGTCCTGGCCGTGCTCGAACAGCGCTTCGCGCACAGCGAAGCTTGCCTTCGTTCCGGTTTCCGTTCCGCGCCGGTAGGCGCGAGCCACCAACGCCAAACCCTCGAGTGTCGACTTGGGGAAGTGGTCGATGTCCAACCCCGCAAACAATGTCGGGTCGACCTGTTCACGCAGTTCGTCAGCGTGACGGACAGTTGCGGCGGCATCTGCCGCCTCACCGTTGACGAGCTCCAGCGGCCAAGCGCGCACGATTAGCCCGAGGTCGGGTCGATGTCGTCGGCGTTGATCGTCGACCAGCCGCAGCCCCACGTGGGCGAACGGGCACCAGATGTCCGCATACACCTCGATGTTCATCGGGGCCCCCCGACGTTCATTCGCCGATCCGGTCGAGCGCTGGTGCCACATTCAAAATATCTGGCGCTCGTGATGCTGGCCATCGACGAAACCTCCCTGATCAATCTCAAGTACCCCCCAGGGTACCATGTCACCAGTCCGGCTGGCGGTCCAAGGGCTATCCGAATGAAGACCGAGTCAGAACGGAAGCAGCGTCTGACCAGCTGGTTCCTGGTAACAAACTGGAGGCGACGATGGGAATCGAACCCATGTACAGG
>JBDSMK010000480.1:0-3397 GCA_039915905.1 Ilumatobacteraceae bacterium | reverse complement strand
CCTGGTGCGCCGAGGTCATCGGTGAAGCGTCCAACGAACGACTCGAGTTCCTCGGCGACGCCGTGCTCGGGTGGGTCGTCGCCGATCTTGCCTACTGCCGCCACAGCGAGCTGGCGGAGGGCAAGCTCACCGATTTGCGCAAGAGCGTGGTCAACGCGATCGCTTTGGCCGAGGTTGCTCAATCGGTCGGGCTGGGTGACCACTTGCTTCTCGGCAAGGGTGAGGCCGCCGCAGGCGGCCGTCGCAAACCGTCGATCCTGTCAGACGCGCTGGAGGCCGTGCTCGGAGCGGTCTACCTAGACGGCGGTGTGCAGCAAGCTGCGGCGCTGATCGACCGGCTGTTCACCGAGCCCCTGGTCGTCGCGGCGCAGCGCCTCGACCAACTGGACCACAAGACGATGCTGCAGGAGCTGTGCGCCCGACGGTACGACGTGGCACCGGTGTACTTGATCGCAGAGTCCGGCCCCGATCACGAGAAGCACTTCGTCGCCACCGTGATCGTCGCCGGCAGCCCGCGCGGTACCGGCGAGGGTCGGTCCAAGAAGGTTGCCGAGCAGGCCGCCGCAGTGCAGGCCTGCGCCGCCATCATCGCCGCAGCCGACTGACATGCCGGAGCTGCCGGAGGTCGAAACGGTCCGTCGTGGACTGCAACGCGAGGTGGTCGGTAGGCGCATCGAGCGAGTCGAAGTCGGCCGCCAACGCACCGTTCGGCGCACCTCGCCACAGTCGCTGATCGATGGCCTCAGTGGTGTGACCGTCACGGCCATGGGACGCCACGGAAAGTACCTGCTCGGCGAGCTCGATTCCGGCGACGCGCTGATGATCCATCTGCGAATGAGTGGCCGGGTGCTGATCGCCGCGGCGGGCGCGCCGCGCCCGCCGCACACCCACGTCGTGCTGCACCTCGCCGCCGACCCCGGCCCTCCTAACCGGCCTGCGCAGGAGCTGTGGTTTGTCGACCCGCGCACGTTCGGCGAGGTCGTGGTGTTCGATCCAGCGAACGCGGCCGTCGAGCTGCCCGAGCTGGCCAGGATGGGCGTCGACCCGATCACCGATGGGCTCACTCGGGTCCAGCTGGCCAGGTTGCTGAATGGCCGCAACCGCCAGCTGAAGGCGTTGCTGCTCGACCAGCACGTGATCGCCGGCATCGGAAACATCTACTGCGACGAGACTTTGCATCGAGCAAGGCTGCTCCCCTGCCGTATCGCCAGTTCGCTGACACCGCTCGAGGTAGGACGTCTGCACCGCGCGATTCACTCGGTGCTGGCCGAGGCCATCGAGGCCGGCGGGAGCACCCTGACAGACTCGCAGTACGTAGACATCGAAGGCGAGGGAGGATGGTTCCAGCTCAGCCACCGGGTGTACGACCGGGCGGGGGAGCGCTGCCTGACGTGCTCGAAGGCCACGATCGTGCACACAGTCTCGGCTGGCCGGTCCACGTATTTCTGCCCCCGTTGCCAGCATTGAATCGGCAGAATCAGGTCGCGATGCCGGGCATACGATGTTCAGCGTGCGGTGTGCGGCCGTCCAGTAACCTCGGGGCGCCGTGTTCCTCAAGTCACTGACCCTCAAGGGCTTCAAATCGTTTGCCGATCCGACGACGCTCCAGTTCGAGCCGGGCGTCACGGTTGTCGTCGGTCCGAACGGGTCTGGCAAATCGAACGTGGTCGACGCCATCGCCTGGGTGCTCGGAGCCCAGGCGCCCTCCGCCGTGCGCAGCCAGAAGATGGACGACGTGATCTTCGCCGGCACCGCCAAGCGGCCGGCGCTGGGCCGCGCCGAAGTCACCTTGACCATCGACAACTCCGGCGGACTGCTGCCGATCGAGTTCACCGAGGTCAGCGTCACCCGCACGCTGTTCCGCACCGGCGAGAGCGATTACGCGATCAATGGTGTCGGCTGCCGGCTGCTGGACGTGCAGGAGTTGCTATCCGACGCCGGGGTCGGGCGCCAGCAGCACGTGATCGTAAGCCAGGGTCAGATCGACGCGGTGCTCAACGCCCGTCCGGAAGAGCGCCGGGCGATCATCGAAGAGGCTGCCGGGGTGTTGAAGTACCGACGTCGCAAGGAGAAAGCAGAACGACGGCTGGATTCCACCGAAGCGAGCATGATGCGAGTTCAGGATCTGTTGCGCGAGGTCCGACGGCAACTGCGACCGCTGGAACGCCAGGCCGACGCAGCCAGACGGCACGGCGCACTGGCAGCCGAGCTTTCGGCGTTGCAGATCTTTCTCGCCGGGCGGGAGATCTCCTTGCTGCGTGGACGCCTTGTAGCGCTGGCCGGGCAGCGATTGACCCATGCCGGGCGGGACGCAGAGATACGCGCCGAATTGGCCACGCTGGACACCGTGGTGCTTTCCGCCGAGTCCGAACTCACCGCCCGCGGTGATACCGATCTGGGTGACGAGATGGTGCGCGTGGAGCAGTTGCGAGAGCGCGCCCGGGGGGTCGCGGCGGTGATCGTCGAGAGGCGTCGCTCGATGGAACGCGATCGCGGGCAGCTGATGGACTCCGGGGTGGTCGCCAATCTCGAGGCAGACGCCGGGCGGCTACGCAGCGAACTCGACGCCGTCGTCGCAGAGATTGCTACGTTCGGCCCGGCAGCTGAACAACTGATCGCCGACGAGCAAGAGTTCGCCGAACAGCGCCGCGAGACGATGGCGACGATCCAGCAGCTGACAGCCGGAAGCGCGGCTGCCAGCGCCGCCGCCGAGGTGCGCGGCGAGCTTCGCTCGATGCGCGGCAATCTGGAGCGCGGCGACAACGACGCACGCCGCCAACGCAACCGGCTCGAGCAACTGCGCGAGCGTGCTGCCCGCCTCGACGGCGAAATCGAGCGGTTGCGCACCGAATGCGCCGAGGCGCAGGCCATCGAAGCGGCGCTGGTGGCCGAGCTCGAAGCGGGTGAGGCGCGCCGCGCCGCCGCCGAAACGACCCATGAGATAGCGGTAGCAGCGCGGCAGTCCACCGTGGAGGACCTGTCGCGCTGGGCGGCGCGGGCCGACGCGCTGCGGATGGCGCTGGAGAGCGCCCGATCCAAGGCCGGAGCCGATCATCTCACCGGTGTTGACGGGGTGCTCGGAACGCTGCTCGACCTGATCGAGATCGATCCCGGATGGGAGGCCGCCGTGGAGGCTGCTCTCGGCGAGGCGTTGCAGGCAGTTGTCGTGGCTTCGCCGGATGCTGCCAGGCGCGCATTGCGTTCGTTGCAGGCGTCGAACATGCAAGGCGCGGTGCTGGCGCTCGGAGCCCGACCGGAAACCTCCGGGTCCCACCCCTCTACGCCGGTCGAGGCGGTTTCCGCCCACGTGCGCGGCATTCGCCAAGGAGGTGCCGCTGACACCGGCGTGGACGCTTTACTTGCCGCGTTGCTCGGCGACGCTGTGCGCGCCGATTCT
>JBDSMK010000440.1:0-2983 GCA_039915905.1 Ilumatobacteraceae bacterium | reverse complement strand
CGGTGGCGAAGCTCGGCAGGCAGATTGGTCTGGCCACGGTGGGACACCTTGGCCGTTGAGGTACCGGACATGCCTGCATTGTACTGAAGGCTCAATGACAAAGCGTCGCTTTGCGCACCAGATACCCGCAGAACCCCTTCCCCGAAGTACCGGCATTGGACGCGAACGGCGATGGGTTCCCCCGTGTCGTCATCTGCCCTTTGGCCGCCCTCGTTACCCGGTGTAAAGGCCCAGGTCAGAGGGCGTTTTCGGACTCGGTGGAGCTGGGGGGAATTGAGCCCTTTGCGAACTGGCTCAACAGCCGATCGGGCCCCGTCAGCGACACGCCTTGTTCGTTGGCCAACCGACTAGTTCCATCGCCGTGGTCTCCTCGGCCAACGGTTCAGGCTCACCAACCGCTGACCGCTGGTCGGCCCCCGAAACCTACCAAATCCACCGCCAGAAACACCGTTAACGAGACAGCCCCCATCCGGTTTGGTCAACGCTCGGTAAGACCAATGGCACCTCGGTCTGCGCCGTAGGTCTCTTCGGTACGGTCAACCGGGATGTTTGCGCTGTTAAATTTCGTCGATGACTGGATCAGGCGCGGCGGATTGCTGGTGGTGTTCCTGGTGGTGTTCGCCGAGACCGGTCTGCTCGTCGGGTTCTTCCTACCTGGCGACTCGCTATTGTTCTTCGCGGGCTTCCTGGCGTCCGACGCAGGCGGGCATATTGTCCCTGGCGGCCTGCTGGCTGTTGCGTTGGTTGCGTTCATCGCGGCCGTTGCTGGCGACCAGGTCGGATATCTGATCGGTCAGCGGCTTGGTCCGTCGCTGTTCACCCGTCCCCAGAGCCGTTTGTTCAACCCAGACAACGTAGCCAGCGCTGAACGGTTCTTCGAACGCCACGGCCCCAAGGCGATCGTGTTGGCCAGGTTCGTCCCAATCGTACGTACGTTCACCCCGGTGGTGGCTGGGGTGGGGAGGATGAAGTACCACACGTTCGTCGGCTTCAATGTGCTCGGCGGATTCCTGTGGGCGATCGGTGTGACGACGCTCGGCTACTTCCTCGGCAAGATCGGCTTCATCAAGAACAACCTCGAACTCGGGGCAGCGGTCATCGTGGCCGTGTCGGTGTTGCCGTTGGTGTTCGAGTATCGCCGCAGCCGCGCCGCCACTCGTTCACGAGAGGTCACGCCCGAGACGGACTCGGCGCCTTGAAGCTGGATGACGTCAACGAATCCGGCCGATCCACTGCACCGAGTGCCGCGTGGAGTTCGTCGCCGTGGTCGTCGAGCAACGATCCGGTCGACCGCGAGACCTGACGTCGTGAGCATCCCGGTCTTGTCGATGCACAGCGTGTCGACTCGTGCCAACCCCTCGATCGCGGCCAGATCCCGAGCGAGCACGTTGCGACGGCCCAGCCGGATGACTCCGATCGCCATGGCCATCGTCGTGAGCAGGACGAGTCCCTCGGGCACCATCGACACGACACCCGCGACTGGGCCGGCGATTGCCTGACCAAGGGCTTCCTTGGTCACGAGTTGGCTCCACGCCAGTAGTGCAGCCGTTGGTACGAGCAGCCATGTCACGACACGCAGCATTCGTTCGATTCCGTCGCGGATCTCCGACACCACGGGATGGAACTCGCGCGCCTTCGCGATCAGCGTGTTCGCCATTCCGGCGTCGCCGACGGTCTTGACGACGTACCGCGCCGACCCCACAAGCGCTGCGCTCCCGGAGTAGAGGACATCACCACGGCGCTTGGTGACAGCGTCACTCTCGCCGGTCAGCAGTGATTCGTCGACCTCCAGGCCGGCACTGAGTAGGACAGAACCGTCGACGGGGATCTGGTCGCCACGTCCGACGATCACGATGTCGCCGAGGACGAGCTCTGCGACGTCGATGTCGCGAAGCAGCCCGGATCGCACGATGGTCACCAACGGGGTGTCGATCAGTTCCAGGTGGCGCAGCGTGCGCAGGGCGCGTAGCGCTTGGGTGACACCGATAATCGTGTTGATCACCGCCACCACGACGAACAGGGCGTCGCGCATCGCTCCAGTGAGCACGATGGCGATGCCGAGCACGCCGAGGAGAAGGTTGAACCGGGTCGCCACGGTGTCGACGAAGATCGCCCGGAGAGGTCGAGGGTCGTGTCCGCTGCTCTGGTTGCCGAGCCCATCACGGAGCCGTCGGCCCGCCTCCTCAGTGGTGAGACCGAATTGTGGGTCGGCGACGGACGCGGTGCCGTAAGTTGGTGTGGTCATGAGCGCTTCGGCACGTCATCGATGGCTGACACACCGATAGGTAGCTCGACTCGAACAATCGTGCCGTGGGGTCTGGCGTCCGAGATAGAGATGCAACCGCGGTGCGCCACCACGACATCGTGCACGATGGCCAACCCGAGCCCGGTTCCGCCTTCGCCGGCGGTGCGGGCGGTGTCGAGTCGTATGAACCGTTCGAAGACGTGGTCGCGTTGCTCGACGGGGATACCGGGTCCGTCGTCGGCCACGACCAGCGTGGCCCGGGTGTCGCTGAGTTCGATCGAGACGCCCAGGTTGCTGATGCAGTGCTGCTCGGCGTTGTGCACGAGGTTGCGGATCATTCGTGCTAGTTGCCGGCGGTCGCCGTGCACAACGACATCTCTTGCATCGACGACAGGTCGAACGAGCACGCCCGGGCGGCGCACCGCAGCGAGCGCGTCTCGAGCAAGCTCGTGGAGTTCGACCGCCTCGACCCGAGGAGCGGCGTGCGCGTCGAGGCGAGCGAGCAGCAGAAGGTCTTCGGTGAGATGTTGCAGGCGTTCGACGTCGCCAAGCGTGTCCGCTGCGACGGTAGTCCACTCGGTCCGCGCTGGGTGGGCAACTGAGATCTCCAAGTCGGCGCGCAGCGCCGCGAGCGGCCCACGGAGCTCGTGGCTGGCGTCGGCCACGAACCGGCGCTGCTGCGCGACGGCGGTGTCCAGTCGGGTCAAAGTCTCGTTAACGGTCGTCGCCAGCTGGCCG
>JBDSMK010000426.1:0-3090 GCA_039915905.1 Ilumatobacteraceae bacterium | reverse complement strand
AATGTGTCGGGTCCGACGAGGTCGGTAAATCGCACCGCATAGCCGACCGTGCTGCCGAGCTCGACACCGAGCTCGGCCGCGATCCGTTCGGCGATCGTGCGGGCCGCCAGTCGCCGCGGCTGGGTGTGGCCGATCATCGCGTTCAGGCCGCGCCCAGCCTCGAGGCACAGCTTCGGGAGTTGGGTGCTCTTGCCCGACCCGGTCTCGCCGGCCACGATGACCACCTGATGATCTCTGATCGCGGCGATCAGTTCATCGTGGCGTTCGGTGATCGGCAGCTCCGCCGGATAGGTGATGTTCTCCGGCTGCATCCGTTCAAAGGTATCGCCCGCTGCGCGGACGGCCATCGCCGATATCAGTGGCAATCTGCTGGCTCACCCACAAACGCGTCAGCGGTCAGCTTTACATGTAGGACGAGTATCCCGGGAGTCGCGACGTGCAGATCGATCCATCCGTCGGGTCCTTCGGTGATGCACGCCTGGCCCACCGTGACCTCGTACATCTTGGTGTAGCGGAATCGGATGATGGACTCCCCGGTCTGCGGAGCCAGCACCGTCAGCGATTCCGGCTCCACCTTCAGCACTTCAACGCCGTTGGAGGCCAGCGGCTGAGCGTCGACGACGCGGTAGACGTCCCAGCCGCTGTTCGACCATGCCGGCTTGAGGTAGGCGGGCCGTGAACGGATCAAGTCGGCCTCAGGCGACGAGGATTCTTGGATACGGCTCAGCGGCAGCGCCACGAGGCTCACCGCGTTGTCGTGCAGCCACTCCTCGAACTCGCCCGAGTCCATCGGCGTTTCGTAGAACCCTGGGTTCAACTTGCGGTCGATCTGCGTCTCCCAGCCGCGCGCAATGTTGATCTTCATCGCCAGTTCGTCGGCCTGACGGAGGGTCTCGGTCGGCACCACTTCGACTCGTTGCGAGCCGCCGGGCAGCGAGTTGACGTAGCGCGCCAGCGAATCGTAGTAGTGCTCGCTGGCTGATGCGTCTGCGGGACGGAACGCCATCGAAGCGTACGACCAGCCCCACACCAGCGACAGCACCGCAATCGCCGGCATGATCATCCGGCGCGCCCGTGGGGTGACCAGCAGGGCCGCCGGTCCCGCGGCCAGCCATCCGAGGCGCACGATGTTGCCGCCGAGCGGCGAGCGGACCATGAACGCGGCGATCGCGGCGAGCCAGTAGACGCCGGCGATGGCCTTCACCAGTGGTTCGCGACGACCCAGCCAGGCCACCACGGCGAGTGCAGTGGTTAGTAGCGCGAGGCTCCCGACGGTGAACGGGTACCAGCCGCCTTCGGGAAACAGCACAACGGTCACCAGCACCGGAGTGGTGGCGGCCATCGCGGATAGCACAGTTGGCCGACGGGGCAACGCGTTGACGATCCAGCAGCCGATCAACACGATCACCAGCGAGACCGCCCCGACTGGCGAAGACAGCCCGCATAGTGCGGCAAGTGCCACGGCGAGCCACGGTCGGCGACGCTGCAGGGCAAGTACCGCGGCAGTGCCGAACGCGACCGAGGGGCCGAAAGTGAGCCGTCCGGTCCACAGGTTCAATGCGCATCCGAGGGAGAACAGCACCGTGGCCGCGGTGATGTTGGGCAGATCGGAGCGGACCTCGCGGCAGCGCTCCATGATCTTGGAGAAGCACCACGTGCCAACCAGCACCGAGGCGATCGCCACGGGGACGGCGCCGAGGAGCCCTGCCATCATCGGGCTGAGCAGCCCGTACCCAGGTAACGGGTGGCCGGCGAACCAGCGGTTGTTCCACACGAACGCGCCGCTGCGGAACAATCGGGCGCGGAAGTCGCCGCTGGCAAAGTCGACTGAAGCGGGTTGAACTATGAGGTATGCCGCGCAGAGAACGACGGCGGTCGACAACCCTACGGCTCTGGCAAAGCGCGGGTGAGAACGGTCAAGCAAGGATGTCGCGAGGCGTAAATCTAGCCCGCGAATCACGAGGATTCCGAGCATCGCCACCGTCGCCCCCATCGCCACGCTGCCCCGATCGCCCCCATTTTCACGCTGCCCCCATCTCCCAGGCCGTAAGGACGCGGCCATCGGCCACCCGGGCCATACGCTCGCGGTCGTGACCCAGTCGGTGATGATCGTGGAGGACGACGAAACCATCGGTGGTGCGCTGCAGCGTCTGCTGGTGGCCGCCGGCTACAGCGTGGAGCACTTCGTCACCGGTCGAGACGCCTTGAATGCCGCCAATCGGCGCACACCTGACCTGGTGATCCTCGACGTCGGCCTACCCGACCAGGACGGCTTCGCAGTCTGCCGCCACTTGCGAAGCACGTTTGCCGATCTCCCTGTAGTGATGCTCACCGCCCGCGACTCAGACATCGACATCGTCGTCGGGCTCGACGCCGGCGCCAGCGATTACGTGACCAAGCCGTTCTCGGCTCCGGTGCTGCTGGCCCGGCTCCGAGCACACCTACGCGGTTCAACGACCGACCCGGACCAGCCCTTCGAGTGCGGCGCGCTGCGCATCGATCCGGCAGCGCGGCGCGTCACGCTCGACGAAACCGAGCTGGACCTGCGCGCCAAGGAGTTCGATCTGCTGCTGATACTTGCCCGCGACGCGGGACGGGTGGTCACTCGTGACCGCATCCTCGCCGAGGTGTGGGACCTGCACTGGGAAAGCTCCACCAAAACCCTCGACATGCATGTGTCGGCGCTGCGCCGCAAGCTCGGCGATGACACCGATTCCCGCCAGTGGATCACGACTCTACGCGGCGTTGGCTACCGCTTCGAAGCACAATGAGACGCAGGCTGACGCTGTCGATCGTCGCGGTCACCGTACTGACCTTGCTCGGCCTAGGTGTGCCACTGGGTATCGCCGTGCAGCACTCGTACCTCAACTCGGCGGTCTCCCAGTTGCAGCGGCAGGCCACCGAAGTTCTCAGTGAGATAGCGCTGCCACTTGACCCGGCGGCATTGGATGAACTGCGCAATGACCACGACGCGCCGCCGGCCGCGATCTACGGATCCGACGGCAAACGCATCGCCGGCGCGGGCCCGGACGAAGCGGACGCTCCGGTGACCGCGGCCATGGATGGCGACAGCGCCTCGGTCAACAACAG
>JBDSMK010000380.1:0-2874 GCA_039915905.1 Ilumatobacteraceae bacterium | reverse complement strand
CCGGTAAAACCGATGCGGCCATCGACGATCAGCAACTTGCGGTGATCGCGGTTGTTCATCCGATCAACCGTGTACCACTGCAAGGGATGAAAATACTCACACTCGAACTTCAGCCTGCTCCAAGCGCTGGCACCGTTGATCAATGCGGTGATGTTGTTGATCCCGCCGAGATCGCTGGGGTCGTGCGACAGCACCTCCAGAGTCCAACCGTTGTTGACCGAATAGGCGCGGTACATCTCGTACAGGTCGCGGGCGAACAGGTTGGCCTCCTCGCCCCCCTCGGCGCCGCGTATCTCGATGATCACCGCCTTGCCTTCGTTGGGGTCCTTCGGCAGCATCAGGACGCGCAGTTCCTCCTCCAGCAGTGCCAGCCGGTCATCGATCGAACGCACCTCGTCGCGCCACAGTTCGCGGTCTTCGCCACTGGACTCGCCAAGCACCTCGCGTGCCGCGGCAGCATCGTTGACCAGCCGTTGGTGACGGCGCACGCAATCTACGACCGGAGTTAGGTCCTTGTACCGCTTGGAGACCTTGCGCAATTCGACTTGATCGCTGACGATCGCCGGATCGGAAAGGCTCGCCTCCAACGAGATGTACTCATCTTCAACGGACGCGAGACGTTCGAACATCGGCCAGCCAGGTTACGCCGTGGGGTCGCGGAGCGTGTCGACGACCACGAACCGGATCGGGTCTACAAGGCTCGCCGCCAGCTCCCTTTGGATCGGCAGGTCGCTGCCCACTGGCACCGCGACGATGCACGGGCGAACCTCGCTGTACGACCGCGCGTCGCAGGCATACGGCACCACGTCGAGGTCCACCCCGACGCTGCACACCACGGTGGTCGGCTCACCATCCACTACGGCCACAGCGACGCACGGAACGTCGTCTTTCACGTTTCGGCGC
Organism: Ilumatobacteraceae bacterium; assembly: GCA_039915905.1. Classification (GTDB taxonomy): domain Bacteria; phylum Actinomycetota; class Acidimicrobiia; order Acidimicrobiales; family Ilumatobacteraceae; genus JAODBQ01. Next base: position 1,971 of record JBDSMK010000380.1, on the reverse strand, counting down.
GGCACTGGCGGCTGGCAAGGCTCGACGTTGGTTGCCCCGATGAGAGCTGGGTCGGCAATCAGCGCGGCGCGCAGCGCACGGCTACGCGCCAGTTGGTTCAGCGGGTGAATCGGAGCGCCTCGTCGGCGGTGCGGCGCGACCGCAGCGACCACGCCGGCCAGCGACTGGGCGTCGGCATGCTCGCCGTGCAGCATGCGGTACGTCTCACGGTCGTGGGCGCCTACGCCGACCTCCAACCGGGCCAGCCCGCTGGATTCGTCGACCACGACCCGGCATACCTCCAAGCCCTCCACCTCGCCGGTCAGCACGCCGTGCTCGATTACTGGGGTGGCCCCACCGGCAGCGATCACGGCACGAAACTCGTCGACATCAGTCAACTGCGTGCCGACGAACTCAAGCTGGGGGATCGAGAGTGGCTCCGGCACAGCTTGGATCAGCGTGCGTCCCTCGATATGCCAGACGTCCACTGGAAAGCCAAACGACGCCGCCCTACGGGCAAGTGTGCCCGTAGCCGTGTGTGCCAGCAGTTGCAAGCCAATGGCGCGGTGGCGAATCGCCCACGCCACAGCAGGACCCAAACCTCGCGCCGGGTCGTCGTCTACCAATATCCATGCCTCGTTGCCGGCCATCAGCGCTGAGCCGATGGCGAACTCACCTGGCATGGAATGGGCGCCAAGCGCTCCGCTGTCGGCAGCCAGGGCAGCCAGTTCGACACGCAGCAGTTGTTGGCGCCGCGAGGTCTCCGTCATCGCCCGCAGGCTACGCCGTCGCCAACGGGCGACGACGCCGTTACTTGGTCTTGCGAGCCCCGTACCGCTTGTTGAAGCGCTCTACGCGGCCGCCAGTATCGACCAGCTTCTGCTTGCCAGTGAAGAACGGATGGCATTCGTTGCAAAGTTCCAACCGTAGGTCGCCACCGCGGGTGGAATGGGTGACGAACTTGTTGCCGCAGGAGCAGTGCACGGACATTTCGGTGTACTTGGGATGGGTGTCGGTCTTCATGGCCTTCTCCAGAGAATGGGTATCGAAGTGTACCGCCGTCACATCGACGGTTGTTTGGCGATCTCGCTGAGGAACTCTTCGTTGGTGCGGAACGTGCGCAGCCGGTCGATGAGCAACTCCAGGCCGGGGGCAGCATTGCCGTCGGCGGCAAGCCCGGTGAGCACGCGGCGCAGCTTCCACACCATTTGCAGCTGCTTACGGTCGAACAGCAGCTCCTCGTGACGGGTGCTCGACGCATCGACGTCGATGGCCGGGTAGATGCGCCGCTCGGCGAGGCGCCGGTCGAGGCGCAACTCCATGTTGCCTGTGCCCTTGAACTCCTCGAAGATGGCGTCGTCCATGCGGCTGTTCGTCTCCACCAGTGCGGTGGCCAGGATGGTCAGTGAGCCGCCCTCCTCCACGTTGCGGGCGGCGCCGAAGAACTTCTTCGGTGGATACAACGCGCCGGCATCGATGCCACCGGACAGGATGCGTCCGCTCGCCGGTGCGGCGAGGTTGTAGGCCCGGCTGAGGCGGGTGATGCCGTCAAGGATGATCACCACGTCTTCACCCATCTCGACCAACCGCTTGGCCTTCTCGATGGCCAGTTCGGCGATGTGGGTGTGCTCCTCACTGGGGCGGTCGAATGTGCTGGAGATGACCTCGCCCTTCACCGTCCTACGCATGTCGGTCACTTCCTCGGGGCGCTCGTCGATCAGCAGCACCATCAGCTTGATCTCCGGGTTGTTGGCCTCGATAGACGTCGCGATCGTCTTCATGATCGTGGTCTTGCCGGCCTTAGGCGGCGACACGATGATGCCACGCTGGCCCTTGCCGATCGGCGACACCAGGTCGATGATCCGGGCAGTCATGTTGTTCGGATCGTTGGGGTTCTCCAACTTCAGCTTCTCGTCAGGGAACAACGCGGTGAGATCCTCGAACCGTGGTCGGTTCATCGCCTTTGCGGGATCGCCGCCATTGACGGTGTGG
>JBDSMK010000350.1:0-2898 GCA_039915905.1 Ilumatobacteraceae bacterium | reverse complement strand
TGAGGCCGGGGTCGATGCCCAAAACGGTGAAGGCGCGCACGAACACGCGTACGAACCTATCCGCTGAACGGTCACCGTCGGCGGACCCCGCCGAACAGGGGCTAGGTGGCGAACACGGGCTAGGCGACGAGGCCGAGCTAGGTGGCGGGTAACGCGAGTTCTGTGGGTCAGCTGCTCGGCAAGGACCGGAGCACCGCGATTAGTTCTGTTACCGGGCGATAGGTCAACCCGGCGATCGCACGGTGGGCGTAGCGGATCACGCCCTGACCGTCGACGATGAACACACTGCGGCGCGGAAAGCCGAGCGGTCCGAGGGTGCCGTACAGCGCGGCGACCGCCTTGTCCGAATCGGACAGCAGCGGGAATTTGAAGCCGTGCTTGCCGGCAAACTTTTCGTGGCTCTCGATGCTCTGTGCGGAGATCCCGATGATCTGTGCATCAAGCGTGGCGAACTCGTCGAAATCGTTGTTGTAGCTGTTCAACTGCTTCGTGCACACCGGAGTGTCGTCGCCCGGATAGAAGACCAGCACCACCGGCTTGCCGGCGTAGTCGCCGAGCGACAACGCCTTGCCGCCGGTGCTCGGAAGCGAGAAGCCCGGCGCCAAGTCGCCCACGCCGATACTCACGTGCTTGCAGCTTCCATCAACTCATCACTGATATCGAAGTTGCTGAACACGTCCTGCACGTCGTCGTTGTCTTCCAGCGCGTCCATGATGCGCAAGATCTTACGCGCGTCATCGGCGTCGCTGACCTCGATGGTGACATCAGCGACCATCGTCGCCTCGGCGGACTCGATGGTATAGCCAGCCGCGTCAAGCGCGTCGCGTACGTCGTACACAGCGGCAGTCGGGGTTGTCACGCGGAAGCCATCGCCATCGGCGGACACGTCGTCGGCTCCCGCGTCGAGTGCCGCAAGCATCACCGCATCCTCATCGCCGCTGAGCACGTGGATCACACCACGGCGGTGGAACTGCCAGCCGACAGCACCAGGTTCGGCCATCGAGCCGCCGAGCTTCGAGAACACGTTGCGCACTTCCGAGCCAGTGCGGTTGCGGTTGTCGGTGAGCACATCGATCAGGAGTGCCACCCCACCTGGCGCATAGCCCTCGTAGGTGATCGCCTCGTAGATCTTCGCGCCGGCCTCACCGGTGCCACGCTTGACGGCCCTGTCGATCGCGTCGTTGGTCATCTGCGCGGCCTTGGCCTTCTGCACGACGGTGCGCAGCGAGGCATTGGAGTTGATGTCGCCGCCGCCCTCACGGGCAGCGACCTCCAGCAACCGGGCGATCTTGTTGAACACCTTGGCGCGTGCCTTGTCGGCTGCGCCCTTCTTGTGCTTGATGGTTGCCCACTTGGAATGGCCGGACATGCCTACACCTCTCGTGGTCTCGTCGAAGATTGCGGTGTCGTTGAAGATTGTCGTGTCGTCGAAGTTGATGACCGGACCAGAACTAGTGGGGTGGCGCAATGCGTCAAGAAAAGTTGGTGCAGCCGAGCGTCATCGGTCAACTCGGGATGAAACGATGCAACGAACACCGAGCCCTGGTGCACCAGCACAGGCACACCCTCGTGTTCGGCGAGCACTTCTACAGCAGCGCCGGCGCGCTCCACTTTCGGGGCGCGGATGAACACCGCATGGAATGGACGTTCGAGGCCGACGACCACGATGTCAGTCTCGAAGCTGTCGATCTGGCGGCCATATCCGTTGCGACGTACGGCTATGTCGATCACGTTGAAGCTTCGTTGGTCCGGTCGCCCGTCGATTATCTCGGTGGCGAGGAGGATCATCCCTGCACAGGTACCGAACACGGGCATGCCGCTGGCAAGACGATCTGCCAACGGATCGAACAGACCGGAGGTGGTGAGCAGCCGCGACATCGTCGTGCTCTCTCCACCCGGCATCACCAGCGCGTCGACCCCGGCGAGGTCGCCAGGCGTGCGTACCTGGGCGGTCGTTGCTCCACAGGCGTGCAGCGCTGCCTGATGCGCGTCAAATGCTCCCTGCAGCGCAAGGACGCCGACCACCTGTCGGCCCGCAGGCAGGCGAGGCACCTGGGGGCTCACGATCCACCGAACCGGGCATTGCTCCTACCAGCCGCGCTCGGCGTAGCGCTGGTTGATCTCGTCCATCGCGATGCCGGTCATCGGAGCACCTAGACCACGGCTGACCTTTGCCAGGATGTGAGCATCATTGAAGTGGGTGGTGGCCTCGACGATGGCCTTGGCACGCGGTGACGGGTCGTCGCTCTTGAAGATGCCAGAGCCAACGAACACCGCCTGTGCACCGAGTTGCATCGCCAGTGCGGCGTCGGCCGGGGTGGCGATGCCACCGGCGCAGAACAGCGGCACCGGCAAAGCACCGGTCTCGGCGATCTCCTGCACCAGCGGCAAAGGCGCCTGCAGTTGCTTGGCCCACTGGAACAGCTCCGCGGAATCGGCCTGGGTGACCTTGCGGATGTCGCCGAGGATGTTGCGCAGGTGGCGCACCGCCTCGACGATGTTGCCGGTGCCGGCCTCACCCTTGGACAGGATCATGCAGGCGCCTTCACTGATCCGCCGCAGAGCCTCGCCAAGGTTGGTGGCGCCGCACACGAACGGCACCGTGAATTTGTACTTGTCGATGTGGTGGGTCTCGTCGGCGGGAGTGAGAACCTCGCTCTCGTCAACATAATCGACACCAAGGGCCTCGAGGATCTGGGCCTCCACGAAGTGGCCGATTCGCGCCTTCGCCATCACCGGAATCGTGACGGTCGCCTTGATTGCCTCGATCATCTCAGGGTCGCTCATCCGTGCCACGCCACCGTCGCGTCGGATGTCGGCCGGCACCCGTTCGAGAGCCATCACTGCGCAAGCGCCTGCATCTTCGGCGATCTTGGCCTGTTCCGGGTTGACGACGTC
>JBDSMK010000222.1:0-3941 GCA_039915905.1 Ilumatobacteraceae bacterium | reverse complement strand
GCACCATCAGCGACTCTGCTCCTGGGATACTGGCGGCGCTACGGGTCGCGTTTGGTGAGAACGGTGTTCCGTGGCTCGACGATGTTGCGGCGCGTTCCCTTCTCGGCCCGCCGTTCCACGAGTCGCTGACACCGCTGGTCGGCGCCGACCGCTTCGACTCGGTGGTGGCTTCCTACCGCCATCACTACGTCGATCTGCTGGGGATGCTGGAGACCTCGCTGTACGACGGGATCGTCGGTGTTCTCGAGACGCTGCGCGACGCGGGGCTGACGCTGGCCGTCGCCACGAGCAAGCCGGAGTCGTACGCCTCCAAGATCGTTGAGCACCTCGGTCTACCGCAACACTTCTCCGTGGTCGGCGGCGACACGCTCGACGGTCGCCGTGGGTCGAAGGCGCTGGTGATCGGCGACGTGCTGCATCGCCTCGGCGACCCCGACCCGGCCACGGTGCTGATGATCGGCGATCGCAGCCACGATGTTCATGGTGCGGCTGCCCATGGGATCCCTTGCGTCGGTGCGCTGTGGGGCTACGGGACAGTCGCCGAGCTTCAACTGGCCGGGGCAGCAGCGGTGTGCATGCGACCGGAGGAGCTGTTGGCAACGATCCTTTGACGGATCTCCCCGACGTCTGCGCCCGAGCAAGTAGAACAGGGCAAGTTGAACAGGGCTAGTCGAACAGGGTCAGTCGAACAGGTCGGGGTCGGTGCGGCAGATCTCCTGCCACAGCGGCTGGAAGCTGAACCACCCGGCCAATGGGAAGCCGGTCTGCTGGGCGGTGTAGCGGGCCATGTCGTCGGCTATGAGCTTCGGCGTCCCGGCAGCCATCGCCAGCAGTTGTGCCTGGCAACTGCGGTCCATGCTGAGGAACCAGAACGCGGCCTCGTCCACCGTCTGACCAACGGTGAACAAGCCATGGTTTTGATGGATCGCAGCCTTTCCCGAGGGAAACGCAGCGGCGAACTCCTTGCCGGCGTTGATGTCGAACACGACGGCTCCGCCTTGCTCGGTGATCACCCTGTGATCCTCGTAGAAGATGCACGAATCCTGGGTGATCGGAGCCAGTTCGATTCCCAGGGAGGCAAACGCCTTGCCGTGCACGCTGTGGCTGTGCGCCGCTGCGACTATCTCCGGCCTGGCCTCGTGGATCGCCGAGTGGAGCACGAAGGCGGCGCGGTTCACCGGGGATGAGCCGTACACGACGTCGCCGGAGTGGTTCACCAGGATCAGGTCGCTGACCCGTATGTGGCGGAAGCTCATCCCGAAGGGATTGACCCAGAAGCACTCCGGGAACTCCGGGTCGCGTGCCGTGATGTGTCCGGCAACACCCTCGCCGAAACCTACCCGTCCGAAGATGCGCAGCGCCCCGGCCAGCTTCTGCTTGCGGTGCAAGCGCTCGTCGGCGACGTTGTCGAACACCGGCGGACCACTCAGTGAGACGGCCTTCGGGACGAGTTCGATGCCGTCGATCATCTGCACTGGAGAACTGGTCGCCGGGTCGGTGATGGTCACAGTCCAAGCCTAGGCAACCCCTGGACCATGAGCGTCAGCGGAGATCGGCTACTTCGTCGAGCGCGAATCATTGCCCGCGCTCTTCTTGCGGCGCGCTACGGCTGCCGCTGCGGCGCCGCCACCGATGACGATCACACCGATGATGACACCGACAATGAGGCCGGTCTTGCTGTTGTCGGACTTCTTTGCCGCCACGGTGGTGGTCACACCTGCGACCGTCGATTGGACTGTCGCGGTTGCATCGGTGGCGGTTGCATCGGTGGCGTCTTCCGGCGGCGGGGTCAACTCGGCGGCGGTCGGAGGCCCTGCGGTAACCAGCACCGACGGCGCCGGGTTGGCCGGTTCCGGCTGGCCCTCGGCTGCGATGTCGATCCAGTCGTTCTCACCCTGAACGCACTTCTGCACGGTGGGGAAGTCGAGGCGGCCTGCTGTGGTGGGGGCCGTGAAACTGATCGAGAACGTCTGCGAAGTGTGTGAATCAAGGTTTCCGCCGGAGAAGTGGATCACTCCGGACGCGTCGACCGAGGACGTCCATCCGCTGGCATCCACCGGCTTGGCGTCGGTGACGTTGGTAGGAACCTTGATGTCCAGCGCGACCGTATTGGAGCCGGAGCAGCCGTGCCCGACCACGAAGCCCACCGTGGCCGGTTGGCCTGCCTCGATTGCTATCGGATCCGTATCGACGTGGGCCGACGCGATTCCGACGCCGGCAAAGACAACGAGACCTGTTCCGGCAAGTGCGAAGGCGGCAGTGCGTCGGGCAATGCGAATCATTTTGACTCCTGTGTTGAAAGGCAGGTTGCAGGAGCTCTGTCGGGCTCCGATTTGTGCCGCGGCACCACGTTGATGGGCACCTACGGCATCTGATCAGGTCGTCCGATCGGCAGCGGTAGTTCCCGACAGCCTGCGACGCTGCCAACATTGTCGCGATGAACAGTGAGATCACGCCTGCGGCCATTGCGCCCACCGCCGCGAACTACGCCCACGCAGTCGTGGTGGAGGCGCCCGGCCGACTTCTGCACACCAGCGGCATCGTGCCGATCGCTCCGGACGGTTCGGTACCAGAGCAGATCGTCGATCAGGCCGCAACGGTATGGGCCAACATCGTTGCGATCCTCGCAGCTGCCGACTTCGCGACCTCCGACGTGGTCAGTGTCACCACTTACGTCCTGGCAACCGAGATCGGCTCGCTCGGCGCGGTGATGTCCGCTCGCGACCGCGCCCTCGATGGGCATCGTGCTGCCAGCACGTTGGTCACTGTGCCGTTGCTGGCCAGACCGGAGTGGAAGATGGAGATCGCCGTGGTGGCGGCGCGCTAGGAGAGGAAGTGGATGGCCGCTCGGGGCCGCTGGTGGGGCGCCTCCGTGTGGCCTGCGCTGGGCCAGCCGAGGTACACCAGGCCGACGATGTGGGTTCCGGGATGAAAGCCGCACAGCTCGACGACCACGTCGTTGGCGCCGGTGGCAACCGAACTCCAAAACGTGGCCAGCCCGGCTGCGGTGGCTGCCAGCAACAGGTTCTGCAGCCCGGCGGCAGTGGCGTCGCGGTTCTCGGCGGTGCGCAACGGCGAATCGCCCGGCGCCGAGCCGACCGCCAGCGTCGCCGGGGTACGCAAGTACTTGGTACGGGTTTTGAGGATCTTCGGCTCGGAGTCGCCGAGCAACGCCATCGCGTCGGCGATCGACTCGCCCAGGCGGGCTCGGGCGTCGCCCTCGAACAGGGCGAACTGCCAAGGCCAGGTGCGCTTGTGGTTCGGCGCCCACTGCGCCAGATCGCACAACTCGGTGACCAGCTCGTGGGACACAGCCCGCTCGCGGTCGACGACGAGGTTCGAACGCCGTCGCCGGATGACGGCGGCCGTGTCGGCGAAGGACATGTGGCCAGTCTGGCTGGCCGGAGGCAGAATACAGATGTGTTCGGCGAACTGAGGCGAGGCGACGACGGCAACACCCGCTGCTGGTGGTGCGGGGACGACTCGTTGTACGTCAACTACCACGACAACGAGTGGGGCCGACCGCTGACGTCTGACAGTGAGTGGTTCGAGAAGATCTGCCTGGAGGGCTTCCAAGCAGGGTTGGCGTGGATCACGATCTTGCGCAAGCGCGAGAACTTCCGTCGAGCGTTCGCCGGTTTCGACCTGGCCACGGTGGCCGCGTTCGACGGCCGGGACGTGGAACGCCTGCTCGGCGATGCCGGCATTGTCCGCCACCGCGGCAAGATCGCATCGGCAATCAACAACGCCGATCGGGCCATCGAACTGGTCGACGAGTTCGGCTCGCTCGATGCGTTCATGGAGCAGTACCGGCCCGAGCGGGCGCCGGGTCTCGCGCTCACCGACGACATCCCGGCAACGAGCGCCGAATCGACGGCCATGAGCAAGGCATTGCGGTCGCGTGGCTGGACGTTCGTCGGACCGACCACGATGTACGCGAT
>JBDSMK010000218.1:0-8255 GCA_039915905.1 Ilumatobacteraceae bacterium | reverse complement strand
TGCCCTGCGCACCGAACGCCGACACCGGTCCGGAATAGGGGTAGACACCTCCCAGTACGACCTCGGTGTCGGTGATGCCCGGGTCCGCGCTGACGGGCGCAGTCGTGGTCTGTGAGGCACCCGTAGTCGGCGACGTGGCATCTGACGAACCGGATGTGCCTGGCGACGTAGTCGCCGACGTCGCAGCCGAAGTAGCCGCCGGCGGTGAACTCGAATCCCTGCTGCCGCATGCTGTGGCAACCATTGCGAGCGCCATTCCGACGGCCAGGTACCTCCTGGTGTGTAATTTCCTGCTTCTCATCGTTCCTCCTGTGTGGTTGTTCCGAGTGCTTGCTTGGTTGGGGTGTTGCTGGTGGTTAAGAGGCTGAGCCGGCGCCGTACGGTTCGACCGTGAGCGCAGTGTCCGGCGCGTGCCGGTCTGCCCGGTCGAGTGGGTCGATCACGCGCACGAGGTGCACGGAGACCCGCTTGCTCAATCCGGCAAGTCCGCGCGGCGCCAGGATCATGAACGCGATCAGGATGACCCCGTAGATCAACGTGGCCAGTGAAGCATTGACCTCGGAAGCGAACTGCGGCACGAACTGCACGAAGACGGCGCCGATGATCGCTCCCTGAACCGTTGACAGGCCACCAACGGCAATCGCTGCCAGGAATGTGACCGACATCAGCAGCGGAAAGGCCTCCGGTGACACATAGTTGACGGCCAACACGTACAGCACGCCTGCTACTCCGGCATACATGCCGCTGATAGCGAAGGTGAGCACCTTGAAGACCCGCGGGTCCACCCCCATCGCCTCTGCGGCCAGTTGGTTGTCCTTGATCGCAACGATTGCCCGTCCGAACGCGCTACGGGTCAGTGCTCTGGCGACGACGAACATCACGATCGCGATGGTCAATGCGATGAAGTACAGGTACTGGTCGTTTGCCAGGTGCAACCACTCCGGCGGGGCCAGGCTGCGTACTCGCAGGCCGGTCGCCCCGCCCGTGAGGCTCTCGAAGCGCTGCAAGATCGCGGCAGTGGCCATGGCCAGGGCCAACGTGACTATCGCGAGGTGCAGGCCGCGCAGACGCAGCGCCGGTATGCCCACCGCCACGCCGAGTAGGAACGTCAGCAGAGCTGCGGCCACCAAGCACAGCACGAGGTTGGCTTCGTAGCGATGCATAAGGATCGCCGCCGTGTAAGCCCCGACCGCGAAGAACGCGTTGTGGCCGATGGAGATCTGGCCGTTGTAGCCGACCAGCAGGTTGAGCCCCATCACGGCAATGGCCCAGATCATCACCAACGTGAACTGGAAGACGCGATATGAGCCGTAGGCGAACGGAAGTCGTAGCAGCACGAGCAGCACCGCAACCGACAGCGTGACGAGCAGCAGGCGGTGCGGGCGCCCGCCGCGAACGATCTCGAGCGCCACTACACCCTCCCGGCGATCTGTCGACCGAACAGTCCGGCCGGTCGCACCGCGAGTACAGCGATGATCAGGAAGAACGGCACGAGTATTTTCAGGTCGGAGCCGATCCACCCGATGTAGGTGCCGGCGAGGTTCTCCGTCACACCCACCAGCAGCCCGCCGACGACGGCTCCGACCGCACTGTCGAGGCCACCGAGCGCCGCCCCTGCGAAACCGTAGAGCAGCACCGCGAACATCATGTTCGGCTCGAGGAACAACTTCGGCGCGATCAGCGCACCGGCCACTGCGCCCAGCGACGCGGACAGTCCCCAGCCCAGCATCATCATCCGTCTGGCGGAGATGCCGACGATCTCGGCGTTCTTGCGGCTGAGCGCCGCCGCTCTCATCCCAAGACCCAGCTTGGTGCGTTGGAACAGTAGGTAGAGCAACACCATCTGCACACCGATGACCACCAGCGTGAGAACGCTCTGGGCGCTGAGGCTGACCCGCCCGATCCGCCAAACCACCGAAGGGAAAGGGCTGGCGAAGCTCTTTACGAAGTACGTCCAGATCCAGCCTGCGAGGGCGTTGAGCACAAGAAAGATCCCGAGCGTGACGACAACCACGGCCAGTTCCGACGATTGGTCGACGTGACGCACGATCCCCTGCTCGATGGCCATCCCACCGACGAACGAGATGGCGATCGCCGCCAGGATCGCGAGCACTAGGGGGACTCCCCAGTTGTTCAGCTGCCAGGCGATGTAAGTGGAAAACATCGCCATCTCGCCTTGGGCGAAGTTGAGGATGTTCGTAGACCTGTAGATCAGAACCAGCGCCAGCGCCATCGCCGCGTAGATCGATCCGGTGGACAGCCCATCGATCACTTGTTGAATGAAGGTGCTCATCGTCAGTACCCCAGGTAGGAACGTCGGACCGATTCGTCGGCGGCGATCTCAGAGGCCGGCCCGCCGAGCACGAGACGCCCGGACTCCAGCACGAACGCCTGGTCTGCCAGCCGCAACGCGGCGCGGGCGTTCTGTTCGACCACGAGGATCGTCGTACCGAGTGACTGCTGCAGGTCACGCAGGATCCGGTAGACGTCGGCCGTCACGGTGGGAGCGAGGCCTTGTGATGGCTCGTCTAGCAGCAGCAGTCTTGGACGTAGCAACAAGGCCCTGGCGATAGCCAGCATCTGCTGCTCACCGCCACTGAGACTGCCGGCCACCTGGGTCATGCGCTCACGCAGCCTCGGAAACCAGTCGAACACCTGCTCGATACTCTCGTCGAGCGAGTCTTTTCTGCTGTACCCGCCAAGTCGCAGGTTCTCCAGCACGGTGAACTCACCGAATGTGCCCCGACCCTCGGGAACGTGCGCCACACCCAGCCGCGCCATCCGAGTTGCCGACCGCTGAGCCAGCACCTCGCCGTCGAGTTCGATCGTGCCGCTCGATCGGACAGTTCCGCAGATCGCTCGCAACGCGGTGGTCTTGCCTGCCCCGTTCGGACCGAGCAACGCGGTGACCTGTCCGTCGCCAACGTTGAACGAAACCCCGTGGAGCACTTTCATCGGACCGTACGAGGCATGCAGATCGGTCACTCGCAGGGTGCTCATTCGTCGCCGCCGAGGTAAGCCTCTACAACGGCCGGGTCTTCACGCACTTCGTCAGGTGTGCCTTCGGCGATGACCCGACCGAAGTTCAACACGACCACATGATGGGAGATGGCCATAACCAGCGACATGTGATGCTCGACGATCAGCACGGACACACCGAAGCGGGCGCGGACATCTTGCAACAGGCGGCCGAGGTCGTGGGCCTCGATGTGGGTCAGTCCGGCGGCTGGCTCATCGATCAGCAGCAGACTTGGCCGGCCGACCAGGGCGCGGGCCAACTCGACCCGCTTGAGCACACCGAACGGAAGGTCGGCTACCTGCTTGGTGGCGTACTGCTTGAGGCCGAGTTGTTCGAGGGCCTCGATCGCATCGTTGCGCAACTGTCGTTCCGATGAGCGCACGCCGGGCAGCTTGAGAGCGCCGCTCAACAGCCCGCTACGGCTGCGGTGGTGTGCTCCGACGAGAACGTTCTCGAGAACCGTGGTAGATCGAAACAGGCCGAGGTTCTGGAAGGTGCGGGCAATCCCCAAGTCGGCGCGTCGATAGGCGGCCTTGCCGACCAACTCGGTGCCGTCGAACCGGATCGAGCCGGAGTCGGGGCGATACAGCCCGCTGATGCAGTTGAACAGCGTGGTCTTGCCAGCTCCGTTGGGGCCGATCAATGCACAGATCTCATCGGACGCGACGGTGAACGATGCCTTCTCGAGCGCCACGATTCCGCCGAATCGAATGCTTACGTCGGCAACCTCAAGTAGGGCGCGACCGGCTCGCGACGGTCGAAGTTGATCGTGATCGGCCTCGCTGGTTGTGGTGATCGGAGTCTCCCTAGGTCGATCAGTCGGTCAATTTCGTGGACTCAGCAACAGCCGCGGCCGATGCCGAGAGATGCGGCTCAACTGGCTTGGAGGAGTTGACGGGCGGCTTGCTCCGGATCCGGATCGAACCCCGGTGCGTCGATGCACAGTTCGATGAGGTTGCCCATCGGATCTTTGAAGTACGTCGAGTCGCACCAACCATGGTTGACGTGCATCTCCGGCTTCTCTCCGGCGGCTTCGAATCGGGCCACAGCTGCCGCGGTGCGCTCCGGCGTCGAGCGAATCGCGACGTGGTTGACCCATGCAGGCAGTCCCAGACCGGTCGAGATCGCCGGATCGAACTCTTCCGGCTCGCCGACTCCATGGAGGTCGAAGAAGGCGATGCAGGAGCCGTCGCCGAGGTCATAGAAGAAGTGGCGGAGGTAGCCGTTCTTCATCCTGGTCTCCTCGGAGTGGACCAACTCGAGTCCGAGTAGATCGTGGTAAAAGCGGTGCGTCTCGACGACGTCCTTGCAGACCAGTGCGATGTGGTGCAGACCCGGTTGCGACAACTTGCTCCCCTTCGTTCGTGCTTCCTCGAATGTGAACTATGACACATCGGACAGGATGTCTACAATCCTGACGTCAAAGTCGAAAAGTGTTCGAACCGATCACACCACAGGTGGGACAGGCGCCCCGCGCTGCAGACGTAGATACTCACGGCCATCGCTGCCGACGTTGGCGGCCAACACGATCGAGTGCTCGGCGAAACGCCACCGTCCGTCGTCGACACGCAGGGTGCTGTAATACCTGGCGAACGCCGTGAACGTGTTGCCGTCGGCCAACCGGTTGAACGCACAAACGTAGGCAGAGACCTTGGCGTCACGGCCGTCGAACGACCGCACTCGGATCTGGGTGATGTGATGGCTGGTCTCCCGGAAGTTCGCCAGAACCGTTGCGGCATGGCGTTCTATGCGGTCGCGCCCACGCGACGGCCGACCGCCGTCGAACACGCAGTCGTCGGTGAACAGCGCAGCGAAGGCGACCGCGTCACAAGCATCCGCCGCCTCGGCGTAGTCGTAGAACACGTCGGTGACTCCCCGGAGAACATCCGCTTCCAGCTCGCTACTGCTCATCTGCACTCCTCTGGTTCACGCCAGGCCCAGATGTGGGCGTTTCCCGGGGTACGGCCCCGAAGACGCCGGCGGTCCGACAGTCTCGCGCTGGCGCTAAGCCTCCGCAATCATTTTCGACATCAGTCTCGGAATCGACGGTGATGCGACCACCGACGTGGATGGGGCTCTGCGCAACGTCACGGAATTGGGCGGCAGCGACTGCGGTAGGAGGGCAGGTCCCGGCCGGGCGAAATGCCCGTTCTCAAGGCGATCAACGCAGCGTTAGTAGACCAGTAGAAGGGGAAGCGAATCAGCCGTCGAGGTGGGCGGGCAGTCCGAACTTGGCGAACAACCGGGTGTCGAGGAAGTTGTGATGCCCGACAATGCGACCGTCGGACACCTCGATCACCTGCAGCGCCCATGGTGCATGGCCGCCAGCCGGGTCCGGGCTATAAGACCCGAAAGCGGAGCAACCGTTTGCCGCCGTTGCCACCAGACGCGAACCACGGCAGTGGCTGCCCGGCCCGAGGAACCACCGCCCCACCTCGACTGGACCCTCCAGCCAGAAGTCATAGGGCGGCATCGACATCACCACGTCGTCGCGCAGCAACGCCACCAACGCCACCACGTCATAGCGCTCGAAGGCGTCGACATAGCGGGCGATCAACTGCAGCCGATCGACATCGAGCACTTGCTCGTCTTGCTCGTCAATCTGACGGCTCGCCGGTACCCGGGCCGCCAGCGTCGACCTGGCGCGCTGTAGCGCACTGTTCACCGAGACCACAGTGGTGTCGAGCAAGGTCGCCACCTCGAGCGCCGACCAGCGCAATACCTCACGCAGGATCAACACCGCCCGCTGGCGCGCCGGCAGGTACTGCAGCGCAGCGACGAACGCCAACTGGACGGACTCCCGGATGGCCACCAGTTCGGCCGGATCGCCGTTCTCGGAAAGCACCCACGAATCCGGGATCGGTTCCAGCCACGCCTCGCCAGGACGGGTGACGCCAGCGAACGAGTCGGTTCTGCCGGACGGTCCGAGGTCCATCGGACGTGCCCGTCGCTGCGGGCTCTGGCGCATGTCTATGCACACGTTGGTGGCGATGCGGTACAACCACGACCGGACGGTTGAGCGACCCTCGAACGACCCGCTCGAGCGCCAGGCACGGACCATCGTTTCCTGTACCGCGTCGTCGGTCTCAAAAGCGGACCCGAGCATGCGGTAGCAGTACGCGTTGAGCTCACGGCGATACTGCTCAAAGTCCTCGTCAGCGATGGCGACGTCACGACCGTGGGCCGCTGGGCGACTACTCATGACCGGTCAGACTACGCGCCTCTGCATTCACCCGGGTCCGCGCACATCTGGTGAGGATCCTTCCCGGAATCGGGCACCAATCCTCACCAGAGTGGCCCGAGGAGTGGGCGCGCTCGCCGCGTGCACTGGCCGGGCAGAAATCAACGATCTGCCGTCTTGGCGAGGTCGTAGGGTTCACCGATGACCGACGAACCGCCCGCCGAGCACGCCCGCGTCCGGCGCCACCCCGAACGCGGCGCGTACGACGAGGCCGCTGTGCACGCTGTGCTCGACGCTGCGATCGTCGGCCACGTGGGCTTCTCCGCTGGCGGCCGGGTAACCGTGATCCCAATGCTCTACGGGCGCATCGGCAGCACGCTTTACCTCCACGGCTCCGTCGCAAGTCGGTTCCAACGCACCCTGTCGGGCGGACTCGACGTGTGCCTCACAGCCACGATCGTGGACGGTCTCGTACTCGCTCGATCGGCGTTCAACCACTCGATGAACTATCGCTCGGTGGTGGTGTTCGGTATCGCCGAGCGGGTCGACCCAGACGACCCGGAGCACTCCGCTGCCCTGCGGGCGATCAGCGAGCACCTCACGCCCGGTCGCTGGGACGAGGTCCGCGAGCCAAGTGACATCGAGATCCGCCAGACCACGGTGTTGCGATTGAAGGTAGAACAGGCGTCGGTGAAGATCCGCTCGGGCGGACCGATCGACGAGCCGGAAGACGTGACACTGGACATTTGGGCCGGAGTTGTACCGGTCTCGGCAACATGGGGTGAGCTCGTGCCCGACCCCACCAACCGGTCCGTTCCAAGCGCCGCCGCGGGCCACCTCGTCGGACGTCGGCTCGACGGGCACCACGGCTGACAATGTGGCCGACCGGTCCGGGTGCACGCGCCCGCCTCGTAGGCGCGATCATTGACCGGTGAACTACGAACACATAGAGACCCAACGCGTCGGCGATGTGATCACCATCACCCTCGATCGCCCGGAGAAGCGCAATGCGTTGTCCGTCGACGTGATGCGCGAGGTGACCGCGGCGTTCACGGAGACCGGCTCGACCGATGCCACCGGCGTAATACTTGCTGCGAATGGCCCGGTGTTCTCCGCCGGGCACAACTTCGGCGACATGGCCGGCGTGACGGTGGCCGATGCCCGCGAGGTGTTCGACGTGTGTACCGCGATGATGAACTCGGTGCAGAACATCCCGCAGGTGGTCATCGCCCGGGTGCACGCCCTGGCTACAGCGGCAGGGTGTCAGCTGGTAGCCAGTTGCGACCTCGCAGTAGCTGCAGAGACCGCCGCATTCGCCCTCCCTGGCGGCAAGGGCGGGTTGTTCTGCCACACGCCACTGGTGGCCGTGGCTCGCAGCATCGGACGCAAACGAGCACTGGAAATGGCTCTCACCGGTGACCCTATCGATGCTCGCACCGCTGCCGCCTGGGGCCTGATCAACGAGGTCGTACCTGACGGTGAACTGATCGAAGCAACGGCCGAACTGTTGCGCCGGGCAACTCGCGGCAGCGCCGTGTCCAAAGGACTCGGCAAGTTCGGTTTCTACCGCCAAGTGGGATTGCCGCAGGACGAAGCCTACGAATACGCGATGCAGTTGATGTCGGAGGCAGTGGTGATCCCCGACGCCCAAGAGGGAATCGCCGCCTTCCTCGGTAAGCGCCACCCGAACTTCACCAGTCGGGCCAGCGAGGCCGACATCGCCGTGTCGCCTCGCGCCCAGTAGCCCAGTAGCCCAGTAGTCCAGTAGCCCAGTAGTCCAGACGTCGGCGGAAAATGATCGGTCGCGCTACCGCTCGGGCGTGAGGCGACAACGGCCTACTGCCGTCAGGCGGCAACCGCGGCCCGAAGGCGATGGACCACGGCATCGCGCCTGTTGCGCACAGTACGCGGACTGACCCTCAGTTGCCTGGCCATTGCGTTGGCCGAGGCCCCACCGATCAGCACCTTCAGCAGTTCCAGATCGCCTTCGACCAACTGCCCCTGCGACGCCGCCGCGATCACCTCCAGCAGTTCTAACAACGGCTCGCGTTGGGC
>JBDSMK010000174.1:0-5776 GCA_039915905.1 Ilumatobacteraceae bacterium | reverse complement strand
CTCCAACCGGGCAGCCGACCTGTTGAGGCGCGCGGGAGTCGTGCCGGGCTCACTCGTGGCTCACCTCGGACGCAACTCGCTTGATTTCGTGGTGTTCCTCATCGGCGCCAGCAAGGCGCGTTGCGGCATGGTCGGACTCAACTGGCGGCTCAACGCACGTGAACTGTCCACCGTGCTCGATGACTGCCGTCCTGCAGCGGTACTGATCGACGCCGAACTGGCACCGCTGTGGAATGAAAGCACGGCGGACTCATCAACAGGCCGGCCGCGGGAGGCTTTGCTGCTCGTCGTCGGGGATGATCGCTCCGTCGGGGATGATCGCTCTGGCGGGGCGACGCCGTTCAGAGAAGCGTTGGACTCAGCCGATCCCGCCGATCCTGGCATCTCGCCTGAGCCCGACGACATCGCCGCCGTGTTCTACACGTCGGGAACCACCGGGGCACCCAAGGGCGCCGTACTCGATACCCGCCGGATCGGCAACGCAGTGCGCCGTCCAAACACGTGGCACCGGATGGGGCCCGGCACGGTGAACCTGGCGCTGTCACCGGTGTTTCACGTGGCGGCGAGCACCTGGGTGTTCCTCTCCGTAGCGCACGGGGCCCACCTAGTGCTGCTCCGCACGGCAAGCCCACGCCTGATCATCGCGGCAATCGACCGCTACGCGGTTCAGAACGCTTTGCTGGTGCCGGCCGTCATCGCGATGCTCGTAGAAGACCCAGCCACAGCGCACGCCGACGTGTCCACGCTGGAGATCATCGCCTATGGCTCAGCGCCGATCAGTCCGAGCCTGCTGCGACGTGCGACCGAGACGTTCCACTGCTCTTTTGTCCAGGTATACGGCATGACCGAGACGGGAGGGGCGGCCACGAACCTGTCGCCGCAGGACCACGCGGCCGGCGACCCGCACCGGCTGCAATCGGCTGGGCAGGCTTTGGAAGGCATCGAGATCCGAGTGGTCGATCACCACACGGGTGCCGATGTGGCCACCGACGAGGTCGGCGAGATCTTGGTGCGCAGCAACCAGAACATGGTCTGCTACCTCAGCCGCCCGGACGCCACGGCCGAGACACTGACCCCCGACGGCTGGATCCGCACCGGCGATGCCGGACACCTCGACGCCGATGGCTACCTGTTCCTCACCGACCGGATCAACGACATGATCATCTCTGGTGGCGAGAACGTGTACCCCGTCGAGGTAGAGAACGTCCTCAACGGGCACCAGGCCGTCGCCGAAGCAGCCGTCATCGGCATCCCCGATCCGAAGTGGGGCGAAGTCGTGCTCGCAGCGGTCATCTTGCGTTCAGGTGCTACGACGTCGGTCGACGAACTGATCCAGTGGTGCCGCGAGCGGTTGGCGCACTTCAAGTGTCCAAGCCGCGTCGAGTTCGTCGACGAGTTGCCGCGCAACGCGGCCGGCAAGGTGCTGCGCCGATCGTTGCGCGAACCGTACTGGCCGAGTGGTCGTCGCTCGATCGGCTAGCTCCGCGAGGCGGTGGCGCCGGACGGCGCGCGCGACGGTGCGCGCGGTGGGTCGCGGCCACAGCCGGCCTCCTATGGTCGCTTCATGAGAGCAGCGGTGTACGAGAACAATGGTGGGCCAGATGTGTTGCAGTACGCAGAGGTGCCGGATCCGGTGGTGCGCCGCGGCGGTCTGGTGATCGATGTCGCCGCAGTCGGCATCCAGGGTGGCGACTTGCTGAACCGCCAGGGTGGCGCGTTGGTGACCAACCCGCACATCGTCGGATACCAGGCTTCCGGTACGGTGCGCGAAATCGGCGCGGGCGTCACCGGGTTCACCGTCGGCCAGGCGGTGGTGGCCACGATGCCCTACGGCAGTCACGCCGAGATCATCAGCGTTCCCGCCGGTTCTGCGTTGGCGGTGCCAGACGGGGTCCCCATCGAGCAAGCCGCGGCGGTGCCCATCGAGTTCGGCACGGCCGACGACTGCCTGTTCGAATTCGGCCGGCTGCGTGCCGGCGAGACGGTGCTCGTTCAAGCCGGTGCAGGTGGCGTTGGCCTCGCCGCCGTCCAGTTGGCTCATGCCGCGGGTGCTGCGAAGGTCTTCGCCACCGCATCCAGCGAGACCCGCCTGCAGCGGCTTCACGACTATGGGATGGATGAAGGGATCAACTACGCCACGACCGATGTCGCCCGCCAAGTGATGCAACTCACCGATGGTCGCTGCGTGGACCTCGTGGTCGATCCCGTTGGTGGTCGCACGCTGGAGGGAAGCATCGCGGCGCTTGCTTACCGTGGCAGGGTCAGCTGGGTCGGTCAGGCCGGCCGGGACACAAGGCCGCCGGAGGTGTCCAGCCTGATGCAAAAGAACGCCTCGCTCACCGGTGTGTTCCTCGGGGCCGAGACCGCCGTCGCACCGCAGCGGACACGGGCGATGTTCGAGTCGCTGCTGGCGCGGGTGGCGTCCGGTGAACTGAAGGTGGTGATCGACCGGGAGTTCGCCTTGGCAGACGCAGCCGACGCCCACCGTTACATCGAATCCCGCCAGGCCTTCGGTCGGGTCCTGCTCCGCCCCTAGCGGCGCCGCGCCGGCCGGCTATTCGACCGGCCGGCCGACTTCCGGCGAGTATCTTCGTGGGGCGGTGAAGTGGAAACGCGAACTGCGCTGGCTGACCGTGATCGGCGATCTGCTGGAGGACGTGGTGGTGTGGATCGACGCTCCAATGGTGGTAGGCACCGACAACCCAGCCACGGTTCATCGAAGCCGGGGTGGAAGCGCAGCCAACGTGGCCGCAACGGCAGCGGAGGCCGGCGCCGCAGTGAGGTTCATCGGGCGGGTCGGCGACGACGGCACAGGCCTTGCACTGACCGACCTGCTCGACAGCGTCGGGGTACAGGTGCGGGTGCAGCGCGCCGGCAGTTCGGGTTCGGTCGTGGTCATCGTCGACCACAGCGCCGAACGCACGATGTTCCCCGACCGCGCCGCGGCGGCCGAACTCGGCCCGATCGACCCAGGCTGGTTGGAAGGCACTCGGGTGCTGCACTTGCCGTCGTACGGCCTGACCACCGCGAGCTCGCGCGCCGCGATCGTCGACGCCGCAACGTACGTCAGGTCCAGCGGTGGGCTGATCAGCATCGACACATCGGCGATCTCGATCGTCACCCAGATCGGTTACGCCACCGTCCACAGTCTGTTCGACGAACTGCAACCGGCGCTGATCTTCGCCAACGCGCCTGAAGCGGCGCTGCTCGGTCTGGCCGGCGCCACGCCGCGCCCAGGACGCACCATCGTGATCAAGAACGGCGGCGACCCTGCGGTGCTCCGCTTAGATGACGGGACCACCATCACCGTCGCCGCCCCTCCTGTCGAGAAGGTGCGCGACACAACTGGCGCCGGCGACGCGTTCGCCGGGGGCTTCCTGTCAGCCTGGATGCGCGGCGAGCCGCCGGAGGCTGCGTGCGTCACCGGCCACCAAAGCGCCGCTGCCGTCCTCGGACATGCCGGAGCCGGCGGGCAGGCCTGAACCACCCCCCCTCCACCCTCCCCCCGGATCCTCGATGCGCCCCGAGCACAGGCGACGAACAAGACCGGTCAGCGAAACGCTTCGACTATCAGCAACACGCCGAACACCACGAACGACAGCGACGCGGCGATGCGGATCGTGCGCTCGGGAAGGCGGGCACCGAGTTGCTTGCCGACCACGATCGCCAGACCGTCGGCGGCGACCATGCCGATCGTCGAACCCAGCCACACCCACAACAGGTTGTGCGACGCGGCCAGCGTGATTGTGGCCAGCATCGTCTTGTCGCCGAGCTCGGCAAGAAAGAAGGCGAGGCTCGCGGCGATGATCGGCGAGTGCCGGCTGAGCTGAACCTTGGCCTTTTCGTCTTCGTCGAGCTTGTCACCTCGCAGAGTCCAGGCGGCGAAACCGAGGAACGCCAGGCCGGCCACGAACGTGATCAGGCGAGTCGGCATGTTCACCGACAGCAATCCCCCGACAACCACCGACACGGCATGGACCACGCCCGTCGCAATGGTGATCCCGATCAGGATCGGCAGCGTCTTGTAGCGAGTAGCGAAAGCCAGCGCCATCAGCTGGCTCTTGTCGCCCAGCTCGGCAACAAAGATCACCCCCATCGCCAACCACAGCGTTGCCATGTCAATCTCCCGGGAGAGGAGCCACTCCCCTTCGCCGGCACAGACGCTACCTGTCCCGCATGCAACGCTGACCGAATGAGCGACGACGACCCCGGCTGGAAGATCCGCTGGAGCCTGCTCCCGGCCGGGCTGATGCCGCATCTCTACTTCATGCGCCGCAGCGTCTCCGGCACACACGAACTGATCACGATCCGGTCGCTGTTCGTCGGGTACTGCCTGGCGCTGACCGCGGTGGGAGGGGTGCGCGCCGTGCTCGGCGACTTCGACAAGCCGCAGCACACCCAACTCGCCGTGGTGACATCTGTCGTCATCGGTCTCGCGCTTGTGGTGTTCCAACATCTGCTGCCGTTGCGGCTGAACTGTTCGAGTGCGGCAGCCTTGCGAGCCACCTACCGCAGCCGCTTCTTCCTCCGGGCAGCGATCGTCAACATCGCCGCGATCATCGCCTTCGTGGTCTCGCTGCAGCTCGGGGCGTGGTGGACCTACTTCGTTGGGTTCGGCTGCGCACTGGTCGGGCTGGCCGACCTGGCACCCACCAAGCACCGTGTCGTAGCCGAACAGGACCGCTTGGTGCGCGAAGGATGCTCGCTGTCGCTGATTGCCGCCCTGCGTGCCGGCTGATCAGAAGTCGGCGTCGAACTCCACCTCGCCGACCACCCCAACCTGATACGCCGAAACCGTGCGCTCGAAGAAGTTGGACAGCTCCTGCACGTCCTGCAGCTCCATGAACCCGAAGGGGTTGCGGCTGCCGAAGCGCTTCTCCATCCCCAACCGCACTAGTCGCTGATCGGCGACGTACTGCAGGTACTCGCGGGTGTCGGCCTCGGACAGCCCGGGGACGCCGTCGCTGAGCATGTCGGCGACGAACAGCATCTCGATGTCCACCGCCTCGATCATCATCGCCTCGACCCTCTGGGCAAGATCGGCGTCGAACAGTTCAGCCTCCTCCCGGCGAACCGTGTCGATCACCGCAAAGGCGAAGTCCATGTGCCCGCTCTCGTCGCGGAACACCCAGTTGGTGCCGGCGGCGAGACCGTTGAGCAAGCCCTTGGAGCGCAGGAAGTACACGTAGGCGAACGCTCCGAAGAAGAACAGGCCCTCGATGCACGCCGCGAAGCAGATCAAGTTGAGCAGGAAGGTGCGACGGTGCTCCACCGTCTCCAGGCGGGTCAGCGTGCCGATCGAGCTCATCCAGCGGAAGCAGAACTCGGCCTTGGCACGGATCGACGGGATGTTCTCCACCGCGGCAAACGCGGCAGCCCGTTGTTCGTGATCGGGCAGGTAGTTGTCGAGCAAGGTGAGGTAGAACTGCACGTGCAGCGCCTCCTCGTACAGTTGGCGCGACAAGAACAGCCGGGCTTCTGGTGCGTTGATGTGCTGATACAGGTTGAGCACCAGGTTGTTGGCGACGATCGAGTCGCCGGTGGCGAAGAAGGCCACCAGCCGGCTGACCAGATGCCGCTCCGACGGGAGCAGGGCGCTGCGCAGATCGACTAGGTCGTCGGAGAAGTCGATCTCGTCAACTGTCCACGTGTTCTTGATGGCGTTGCGATAGCGGTCGTAGAACTCCGGGTAGCGCATCGGCCGCAGGGTGAGATCGAGGCCAGGGTCGAGGATCGCCCGTCGCGCTTCCATTGGCGCATCCGCTCCGCTCTCACC
>JBDSMK010000130.1:0-2915 GCA_039915905.1 Ilumatobacteraceae bacterium | reverse complement strand
GACCTCGAAGCTTCCGATGTTCCCGACCGTGGCGCTGACGGTGGACACCACGGTGTTGCCGTCGGAGACCGACACGTTGGCTCCGCCGACGAGATTGCCGTTGAGGGTCACCTTGCCGTACACCCGGCCGACGGCCGACAGCATGGTGGTGTCGACCGTAGCGGAGGCGGCTTCGGGTGTGAGCGTGACCGACACAGACGACGCCAGCTTTCCTGGAGCGGTGACCGTGACCACGTACGTACCCGGCACCGGTAGTCCGGTGACCAGGTAGGAGCCAGGCGGGTTGCTTGTGAAAGTGGACGCCGTGCTGTTGAAGCCGCCGCCGCTGACCTGCACGGTGGCTCCGCCCAGCCCGGCGCCGTCTGCCGTCACCACTCCGGTAAGAGTGCCGGTGGCGCTGCCCATGGTGATGGTCTGAGTCATCGACTGGCCGGCGTCGAGCTTCACAGCGGTGACCACCTTGGCGGCTCCGGTGTGGGTCAACTCGAGCACATAGGTTCCCGGCGTCGGCAGGTTGGTGAAGCTGAAGGTACCGACCGGCCCGGACGTCGGCGTCACCGTGCTGACCGGCTTGCCGTTCACCGTTGTGGTGATGGTGACATCGCCCAGCGCTACGCCCGCGAGGTCCACCACCTTGCCGGAGATGGTCGCCGGCGCGGCGGAGAGCTGGATCGGATTGGCGGTGACCTTCTGCCCGGCGGTCAACGCCTGGGTCACCTCCGCCTCCTGGAAGTTCGGCGCCGTCGCGGTGATGCGGTAGGTAGCCGGGGTGGGCAGACCCTCGATGGTGAACGGCTTGCCGCCGACAGCTTGCTTGGTGATCGGCTTGGCGCCGGGGACGTCGATGGCCAGTGCCGACACCTGCACAGCCACCGGCGAACCGTCGGCAGCGATGACGGTGGCGGTCAGCACTCCGCTGCCGCCGGGAAGAGCCAGATTGAGGCCGTCGATCGCCTTCTTCGGCGACACCTGCAGAACCTGCGCGTCGGCCGCGCTGAGTGCTGCGGGATACCAACGGTCGTCGTAGCCGGGTGCCCGGAACCGCAGGCGATACCTGCCCGGTAGTACACCGCCCAGCTTGTAGCCACCATCTGGCCCAGTGGCAACTGCCGTCACGAACGTGTCGCGGGTGTCGTACAACTCGATGGTGATGCGTGCCAACGGTGCGCCGTTGGACTGCGCCGTGACGGTGCCCGCAAGCGACGCTCCGACCTGTGTCGGGTCTAGCGCGCCGACCGCTACGCCCTTGGAGAAGTTCTGGGCCAACGTCTTCTTCGGCGGCGATGAACCGAACGCAGAATTCGCGCTGACGAGCAACGCGACAGCCCACACGGCTACGACGGTGGCCAGCATCAGCGCCGTGATCATCCCGGCTGTCAGCCGCGGCCGCAGCTTCAGGGTCGCCCGGTCGGTTAGCACCTCCGGCGTCTGCTCAGCGGAGACCTGCAGTGTGTAGCTCACCGGGGACCCGAACCACGGACGCCTGCCGCGGGCGGTCACCCGCGCCGTCTCCTGCGCCCCGGGTGCCACGTTGAGCAGCGGCGGTTCAACCTCGAGCGCCAGCGCACCGTCGTCGTCACTGACCCGCACGATCATGTCGGTTGCGGCGTTGCCGCGGTTGCGCAGTGTGACGTAGAACCAAGCGCGCCGTTTTGCGGTGACGATCTGCGGGTTGACGCTCATCACCATGTCGAACGTCGGGGCGACCTCTATGAGGATGCGCTGCAGCACGGTCTGGCCGCCGACACGGCCTTCTACCGCTACCTGCAGTTCGTGGGTGCCCGCAGGAAACGAGCGCGGCAGCAACAGGTTCAGTTGCACCTCGCCGGAGTCGCCGGGGAACAGCGTCAGCGCCAGCGGGGACACCTCGTACCACGAACCGTCGAGGCGGGGGACGGTGCACACGATCCGTTCGATGACGTCGGAATCGTTGCGGATCTCGATCGTCACCGCACCGCGTTGTTCGGCGCGCAGCTGGACTAGGGGCGTGAGCAGATCAACGCGCATCTTCCGCTCCCGTCTTCGCACCTTGCCCGCACTGACATCACTCCGTCTCGGTCGGCCCGAGGCTGCGTGCTGGCGCACCGGTGGGCTCGTCGATCTGGCCCGGTCGACGCGAGGTGCGCGACTCGCGCGACGGCTGGTTGCGGTCGTTGAGGCCGACGCCCACTTCCTCCGGCGGCTGGGGCACGTCGGTGACCAGCGGGCTGCTCGCTGGAACTGTCACGATGAGTTCAAGACATGCCCGTGGGGCCACGCCCAGCGGTCCCCAAAGGTCACCGAACCGGGTGCCGTCCTCGGCGCCCAAGGCAAGCTCGACAGGGTTGCCGAGATTGATCAGATCACCAGCCAGATGGACCTCTGGCACCTCGGAGCTGACCGCTACCAGGCGCAGCAGGTCGCCGAGCACGCGGTGCTCGTCGGCCGGTTCGGCGGTCCACACCGTGACGAGGTAGCGAACCTTGATCATCGGTGCGCGAAACGCCCTGGTGTAGTTGCCGCCGACCTCGCGTGTGCTGAGGCCGGTGATCGCACGATTGACGCTCCGGCGAATGTCGAACAGGAACAGGTTCACCGTCGACCGGGTGAGCCGCGAACTCCACTCTTTGTTCGGCGTACCGAACTCGATGTCTACATCTTCGGCGCGCAGGGGTACGTCGGCACGTAAGAACTCGCGCAAGCTCCCTTCGAGCGATGACAACACGGTCCTATTGTGACTCGTTTTGCGCCACAAGTGAAGCCAGAACTCAGCCGACCGTTTCGCGGGCTCCTGCGCCGGTCAGGACGAGGTCGATCACACCTGCTACGAATTCGGCTCCCGCTTCGGCATCGCTGACCAACCAACGAAAGAGCACCGGCGCGACGAGAAGGTCCTGGACCATCTCGACGTTCGTGGTCGACGGCAGTTCACCGTT
>JBDSMK010000101.1:0-2890 GCA_039915905.1 Ilumatobacteraceae bacterium | reverse complement strand
CCAACCCGCCAGAACGTTGCCGAAGTTGCCGGTGGGCACGCTGAACGTGACCGGCGTGCGCAGCACATCGGTGGCCACCACGTAGTACACGACCTGGGCCATGACCCGCGCCCAGTTGATCGAGTTGACCGCGCTGAGTCCCACCCGCTCACGAAACCCGACATCGGCGAACATCGCCTTGACCAGGTCCTGGCAGTCGTCGAACGTTCCGTCGACACCGACGACCCGCACATTGGGTGAGTTCACGGTGGTCATCTGTCGACGCTGCACCTCACTGGTGCGGCCGCGCGGGAAGAGAATGACGATGTCTATGTTGGCGCAGTTCTTGACCCCGTCGATCGCCGCCGAACCGGTGTCGCCACTGGTCGCACCGACGATCGTGATCCGCTGGCCGCGCCGGCCGAGGACATCGTCGAACAACCGTCCGACGAGCTGCAGGGCGACATCCTTGAAAGCCAACGTCGGTCCGTGGAACAACTCCTGGACGAAGTGATGGTCGTCGAGTTGCACCAGGGGCACCGTGGCCGGATGGCGGAACATGGCGTAGGCCTCACGGCACAATCGCAAAAGTGTGTCATCGTCGATCTCGCCGCCGACGAATGGTGCGATCACCTGAGCGGCGCGCTCGGCATACGTCGCGCCCGGCGCGGCGGCGGCCAACGCTGGCCACTCGACCGGCATGTACAAACCGCCATCGGGAGCAAGCCCGGCTAGGAGCACCTCTGTGAAACCCACCGCTGGCGCCTGACCGCGAGTGGACACGTAGCGCATTTCAGGCCCCGATCACACGTAGCAGGCCGCCAACTTGGCGCACCACGTCGAGGTCGCGCAGTTGACGAACGGTTGACTGCACGGCGTCCTCGCGGGCCACGTGGGTGATGAACACCAGGCGTGCATCGGGGGCATTCCCCTCCTGCTCGGCGGCGCGGATGCTGACACCATTGCGTGCGAACACGCCGGTGACGGCATGGAGCACTCCTGGCCGGTCGACGACGTCGAGGGTCAGCAGGTACTCCGCCGACGTCTCGTCGATCGGACGGATCTTCGCCCTGGCGAACGACCCGAGCGAACCGTGGGTGCCGGCGGCCAGGTTCACCGCCGCGTCGACCACATCGCCGAGCACTGCGCTGGCAGTCGGCACCCCGCCGGCACCGCGGCCGTAGAACATCAGTGAGCCGACAGCATCACCTTCCACGAACACCGCGTTGTAGCTGTCGCGAACGGTGGCCAACGGGTGACCGAGAGGCACCATCGTGGGGTGGACGCGGACCCCGACCTCACCGGACTCGGCATCGATCTCGGCAATGCCGAGCAGCTTTACCACGTAGCCGAGGCGCTTGGCCATCGCAATGTCGTGAGCCGTCACCCGGCTGATGCCCTCGTGATATACGTCGCCGGCCACCACCTTGGCCCCGAACGCAATTGTCGCCATGATTGCGGCCTTGGCGCCCGCGTCGTAACCCTCCACGTCAGCGGTGGGGTCGCGTTCAGCGAAACCCAACGCCTGAGCCTCCGCCAACGCCTCGCCGTAGTCGGCGCCATCCTCGGTCATCTTGGTGAGGATGAAGTTGGTCGTGCCATTGATGATCCCCATCACTCGCCGAATCGGCTCGGCGCGAAGGCTCTCGCGCAGGGCCCGCACGATGGGTATCCCACCCGCCACCGCAGCCTCGAACAGCAGGTCGACACCGGCGCTATCGGCCACCTCGAACAACTCGGTACCAACGTTGGCGAGCAGTTCCTTGTTCGCGGTGATGACCGGCTTGCCGTTGCGCAGTGCAGCCGTGATCAGCTCACGGGCCGGTTCGATGCCACCGATCAGCTCGACAACGATGTCGATCGACGGGTCGGCGACGAGTCCGGCGGCATCCCTACGCAGTAGTCCATCGGCCAACGCCACGTCACGCTGACGGCTGATGTTGCGTACTGCGACTGCGCCTACTTCGAGGCGTACGCCGGTGCGCTCCTCCACGGTTGCCCGTTGGCGATCGACCAGCGCGATGAATGCTGCACCGACGTTGCCACAGCCGAGAACGCCGATACGCAAGGGTCGCCTAGATGGGGAGGTCACGGCGAGAGGCTACGGTGCCGACGCTCGCCGGGCGAATCCCTTTTAGCGTGAGTGACGACGCCTGGCCAGCAGCGATGTTGCCGATCCAGCGGCCACCAGAGCGGCTCCGATGGCGATCCCGACCCAAGTGCCAGTACCCGTTTCCGGCAGGTCGCCGGACGAAGCACCTGCCGAGTCGGCCGCCGGGTGAACGTGCGCGGTCGGCAGACGTTGGGCGACGGCGTCGATCGCAGGCACGGCCGCCTTGACCACTGGCCGGGCCGGCGAGGAGGCAACGATCGCGGACGCCATCGCTGGGGTCTCAGCAGCCTGATCGACGCAGGCCTGTTGCAACACACCCGCTTCGTCATAAACAGTGGTGACCGCACCGGAGCACTCTGTGGGCGACTGTGCCGAAGCCGTGGCGCCGAGGCCGCCGATGGTCAGGATTGCCGCCGCCGCGACCATCGCGCACCAACGTCGTAGATCAGTTCCCGTGCGCATCCTGCTCCTGGCTCCGTCCCGACAGATCGGCTCACCTGTCGACGGCACGTACATTATTCGTAAAGAACCAACACGGAAAGCGGCAGCGTGCTAATAGGCCGAACGGCCTACTAGAGAAATCAGACAGTGAGTTAGGTCAGGTGACCACTGTGCGCGCGCAATGTGGCCGCGACCACCTCGTCGAAGTGCTGTCGATCGAGAATCGCTCCCTCGCGGCGCACCTTGGTCGGATCCACGTCGAGCAATCTCTGCACCTTTGCGTAGCTCGGCCTGCCCTCGTGATCCCACCTCCCGGAACCGATGTTCACCTGTACCTCGTTGTCGTGCTGCTTGGAC
>JBDSMK010000083.1:0-5221 GCA_039915905.1 Ilumatobacteraceae bacterium | reverse complement strand
CGCACGCTTGCCAGCGTGCTGATCAACGATCTCGACGCAACGGTGTGCCTGATCGACCTCAACTCACCCGCGTCGAGGAGCGCAGGGCCGACGATCGTCGGACTGTTTGACGTGCTGGCCCATGAGATGCCGATAGAACGGGCGCTGCATCCCACCGCTGACCCGCGGCTGATGGTGCTGATGGCGGGCAACACCGATCCGGCCGCGGCGCGCCAGCTGATCCGCTCGCCGCATCTCACCTCGGCCTTCGCAATGCTCGAGGAACGCTTCGATTACCTCGTCTTCGACGTTCCACCGATCCTCGGCAGCAGCGACGGCTTGGCCATGCTGCGCCACGCCGATGCCTACGTGATGGTCGTGCGTCACGGAGTGACTCGGGTGGACCAACTGCGATCTATGGCCGAGGAGGTCCGCTCGATCGAGTCCCTCGGCGTGATCATCAACCAGTACACCACGAACATACCGAAGAGACTGCGCCGCCTCTTTGGTTCGTAAGGCGCCGACGCACCAGAAGGAGTCCGCCCCGTGAAGGTCTTCATTGCCTTCCTGATCATCGCCTTCGTCGTCGGCGGTCGGGCGGCCGGTGCGAAAGCGCTGCCGCGCCCACTGGTGGTCCTCGGTTGTTGTGTCTTGGTGGCCGCCAGCTTTCTGAGCTTGCGAGTCATTGGATGATCGACGCGGCGGTTGCACGCCGGAGTTCGTTCTCCTGGTCCGGCTACCTGACCGTGATGGCCGTCGGGCTGTTCCTCGCAGCGACAGCGGTCCGTGCCGGTCCGAAACCGTTCGCAGTGGCGGTGGCCATCTTGTTGGCGACGATGCTGGCGTGGCTCGTGCGGCCTTTCATTGGTCTTTCGCTTACGTTGCTGTTCAGCCTGATCGGCGACATCGTCACCTCGGCGTGGTGGCCGTTCACCAAAAGCATGTCGAGCCGCGAATCGATCATGTTTGTCACCACCAGCCTCAACATCAGCCCGCTGGACCTCGCAGTGCTCGTTGGCTTCGCCGCGCTGTTCGGCAGGTATTTGATTTCCGGAAGCTGGCCGTTCCGCGGTGGCCCATTGCTTCGCCCGCTGCTGGCTTTCACTGCGTTCATCCTCGTCGGTCTGGCCTACGGGATCGCCAAGGGCGGCTCCACCCGCATCGCTCTCATCGAGGTGCGACCAATCCTCTACTTGCCTCTGATGTACGTGCTCGTGGTCAGCGTATGCCGCACGATCGTCGACTTCCGGCGGCTGCTATGGGTCGCGATCGTCGCCATCGTGATCCACGCACTGCTTTCATTGAGATACTTCGGCACCCTCACCGCCGCCGAGATGGCGCTGAAGGAGGGGATCATGGAACACACCGCGGCCTTGCGGATGAACTTGCTGTTCGTGGTGGTGGTGGTGGTCTGGTTGTTCCCAGGTACACCCAAATCAGCGCGGTGGCTGACCACCTGTGCTGCCGTTCCAGTCATCGTCGTGTACTTCCAGAGTGGCCGTCGGGCCGCAATCGTCGGCCTCGGAGCCGCCCTTGTGCTGGCAGCACTAACGCTCTATTGGCGACATAGCCAGAAGTTCTGGCGGCTGGTGCCGGTCGCCTTCATTATCGTTACCGGATATACAGGGGCGTTCTGGCACTCTACTTCGGGCGCGGGCTTCCCTGCTCAGGCACTCAAGTCGGTAGTGGCACCCGGGAGCGTCAACGCCCGCGACCAGAGCTCCGACCTGTACCGCACGGTGGAGAACTTCGACCTGCACTACACGATTCGCTCGTCGAAGGTGCTTGGTACCGGGTTCGGCCAGGTGTTCTATCGGCCGCTGCCTTTACCCGACATCAGCTCCTATCAGTTCTATCTGTACGTCCCGCACAACTCGGTGCTGTGGATCTGGATTAACGCTGGCTTCGGCGGGTTCGTCGCGTTGCTCTACCTGTTGGCGCGCACGCTGATGATCGGAGCCAGCCGCATCCGACGCGCTGCCGACGGGTCGAACCTACTCGTTGTTCTCGTAGGTACCACGTTTGTGGTGATGTTTGCGGTGTTCGCCTACGTCGACATCTCATGGGACGTGCACAACATGGTACTGCTCGGATATGCCCTTGCTGCGTGTGCCTGCGCGCCGCTGTGCGAGGAGCCGGTAGCGGCTACCGCGCCATTCGACCAACGGGTGCTCTCCGATGTCTGACGTCCCTGACCCCCCGCAGTCCGTCCCGCTGATCAGCGTCGTGATCCCGACGTTCAATCGCTGCCGACAACTGCAGCGCACTCTTGCCGCCCTGGCAGCCCAGGTGTGCTCTGTACCGTTCGAGGTGATCGTGGTGTCCGACGGCAGCACCGACGGGACCGAAGCGATGCTCATCGGCAACAGCCGCGACGCGGCCCACGACCTCACGCTGCGCGCCGTCAGACAGGACAACTCGGGGCCGGCGGCGGCGCGCAACCGGGGCGTGGCCGAGGCGCACGGCGAGTTTGTGGTGTTCATTGATGACGACATCGTCGCCGCGCCGGATCTGCTGCAACGCCACCTTGATCGCCATCTGCGAGCCCGTGACGCCAACGGCAGCGAAGGTGACGTGGTGGTTGTCGGACCGATGCTTACGCCACCTGCGACGCAGCTGAGTGCCTGGGTGGCCTGGGAGCAACGAATGCTCTACAAGCAGTACGACGCGCTTCGCGAAGGTCGCGCAGTGGTCGGCTTCCGGCAGTTCTACACCGGCAACGCTTCGGTTCGCCGTCAACGAATCATCGAAGTCGGCGGCTTCGACATTCGCTTCCGGCGAGCCGAGGATGTTGAGCTGGCCTACCGGCTTGATCGTGCCGGGCTGAAGTTCGTATATGCCCCGGAGGCGGTCGCCCACCACTTCGCCGAACGACCATTCGACTCCTGGCTGGCCGCCGCGTGGCAGTACGGCAGCAATGACGTCGCCTTTGCCGCCCATGGTCAGGAGTGGCTGCTTCCAACCGTCGCCGACGAGTTCACCAACCGACATCGCCTAACCCGGGCCCTCACCACATTGTGCATCCCTCGCCCTCGGCTGGCCGTGGCAGCCAGGAAGGCGCTTACCAAGGTCTCCCAAGCAGCGGCCGCCATCCGCGCCACCACGATCGCCGATCATTCGCTGAGCGCGCTTTTCAACCTCACCTACTATCGGGGGATGGCCGAAGCCATCGGCTCTCCGCATGAGTTGCTCGATCTGCTGCACTCAGGTGAGTGGCGACCCGACGCAGCGAAGCCGGCGAACGAGCACTTCGTCCTCGTGCTCGAGCAGACGCTCGGCCACATCACCCATGGCGAGAACTTGCGTTCTCTGACGGCGCGGCGCGTCGACGTCGACGTGACGTTCCTGCTGGTGACCTTCGCGTCCGATCGCTGGTCGGCGCGCTTGCCGGGATTATCGAACTGGACGGTGCGGGCCGGAAGGCAGGCATCCCGGGCGATTCGTACGGCACAGGCCCGACGCCCAATCGACGCGATGTTCATCCACACGCAGGTCGCGGCTGTGCTGGCGGTTCGGTGGTTGCGACGAATCCCGACGATCGTGTCGCTGGACGCCACCCCGAAGCAGTACGACGAACTCGGCTCCGCCTACGGCCATCGGCGATCAGCACAACCGATCGAGCGCCTCAAGGCGATAGCCAACAAGCGCTGCTACAACAGTGCTGCAGCGATCGTGACTTGGTCGGAATGGGCCAAACAAGATCTGGTCCAGAACTACGGGGTGGCCCCGCAACGGGTATTCGTCTTAGCGCCGGGCGTGGATGTGCAACGGTGGGCCAGGCCGACGTCCGACGAGCCAGAGCGCGAACGTCCAGTGCGGATTCTCTTCGTCGGAGCCGACTTCGACCGCAAGGGAGGCAGGTTGCTGCTCGACGCTGTAAAGATGTTGCGCTCTGATCCAACAGTCGGCGCCTTCGAGGTGAACGTTGTCACCACGTCGGACGTAGCCACGCAGGCCGGTGTGCAGGTGTACCGCGGCCTGGTGGCCAACAGCCCCGAGTTGATCCGCCTTTACCACGACTGCGACGTGTTCTGCCTGCCGACGCTGGCCGACTGTCTGCCGATGGTGCTGGCCGAGGCCGGGATCGCCGAACTGGCTCTGGTGTCCACCGATGTCGGGGCGATCAGTGAGATCGTGCACGATGGCGAGACCGGTGTGCTGATCCCGCCTGGCGACGCCGAAGCACTGAGCGACGCCCTCCGCTGCTTGATCAACGATCCGGCACGGCGTGCCGCCCTGGGTCGCGGCGCTGCGGCGTTGGTTAGACGCGATCACGACGCGGGCGTCAATGCTGACCGCCTGATCACTCTCATGCGACAGATCGGCGCCCGATCGTGAGCCCTTCAGCGGCGGACAATCGGGTTCTGCTGACCGTCTCCGGGATGATGCCTGCCGACCTCGCAGCACAGATCGCGCAAGGTCGTCGGCCACGCGCTGACTACGAAGCGTTGGCCGAGGTGTTCAGTGCCGACCTGCTCGATGACGCCGCGGTTGCACGAGCCGCCGGCTGGGTCGGTCGGTTGTTGAACAGAGCGCTAGGCCCCCGCTTGGCGATGGCCTGGCGGTGTTACCTGGTGCGCCACGACTACGACGTGATCGTCAGCGATGGCGAACAGATCGGCCTTCCGCTGGCCGCAATGAGCTGGCTCGACCTCGGCCGCCGGCGCCCGGCACATGTGATGATCGCCCATGTCCTGTCAGTACCGAAGAAGGTGTGGATGATCCGCCTGCTGCGGCTCCGCCGGCGCATCGATCGGACAATCGTGTACTCCACCGCGCAGCGCGACTTTGCCGTCGACCGGCTGCACTTCGCCCCGAACACGGTGACGCTCACATCGTTCATGGTCGACACGACCTTCTTCGATCCGCATCGGGAACGTGGTCCTTACGTTCAAGCGCGGCCGCTGATCTGCTCCGCTGGGCTGGAGCTGCGCGACTACCCGACGATGATCGATGCGGTGCACGGTCTTGACGCCGACGTGGTTCTGGCCGCGGCCAGCCCGTGGTCCAAGCGCCGCAGTGGGCTCGACGGGGTCGTGCTGCCCGCCAACGTGCGGGTGGTACACCTCGATTTGCATCAGTTGCGGCAGCTCTACGCGCGTTGCGCTGTGGTCGTGATGCCTCTCGTCGAGTCCGCCTTCCAGGCAGGAGGTACGACCATCCTGGAGGCGATGGCAATGGGCAAAGCCATCGTGTGCGCCCGCACGGCCGGGCAGACCGACACGATCATCGACGGCGTCAC
>JBDSMK010000066.1:0-7063 GCA_039915905.1 Ilumatobacteraceae bacterium | reverse complement strand
CCAGCGGTGGCACCGCTGGCCGGCGCAGGTCGGGTAGCGCGGTGGCCCGGCCCGAGGAAGCGGCGTCGACGTCCTCGATCGCCAGGCGCAGTGCCTGCAACTCGGTGACCACGTCGTCCACGGCGCTTCCCAACTGCTGCGTGGCATCGGCGCCGACACTGACCTCGGCGGTCTGCGCGACGAGTTCGCCGAGCCTGGTGTTGAGCAGTCGCAGGCGGCTGTCGGTGTCGTCACGTGTGGCGCGGATGCGCGCCGCGGTGTCGAGCTGGGACCGCAGCGAGATGCGCGTCACGTCGTCGGCGGCTCGTTCCAGCTGACCGCGTAGCGACGTCGAATCGATGCGCCGCAACGCATCGTCGAGCTGATCGCCGCGTCGGGCGATCTGCCAGCATTCCTCGACGCCGTGTTCCACCTGGCGGCCGATCTCCACCATTCGCTCCTTGAGTGGGCCAGCGGCGATCGTCGTGGTCAAAGCGTTGTACCGGCGCTGTGCAGTCTGTGCTGCAGAGACGTGTTGGCGCCACGGCTCACCGATCGTGAATGGGTCGATGCGCGCCGGGCGGGCGGGTCCGGCGGGGCCGTGTCGGCGGGCGACGGCCAACGCCACGACGATCGCTGCGATCACCACTATCAGGACCCCGGCCACCACGATCATCGCCTCGAAGCTAGCCGGGTGATGGTTACTCGCAGCTCCACATCGGAGTCGGTGCTGCTGTCGACGGTTTCAATTGACCCGGTAGTCAAGTCGCCCACTAGGGTCGCGAACCATGGGTGAGCGTTTCGAGAGCGTACAACAGGTCCGTGACGGCTTGAAGGAGGTCAACTACCTCGCCGACGACGGTATTTCGGGTGTTGTGTTCCTGGCTGATCGACTCGGCAAGCCGGTGCTGGTGGAGGGTCCTGCCGGTACTGGCAAGACCCAGCTGGCCAAGAGCGTGGCTGAGATGACCGGCTCACGGTTGATCCGGCTGCAGTGCTACGAGGGCCTGGACGAGTCCAAGGCGTTGTACGAGTGGAACTACAAGAAGCAGTTGCTGCGCATCCAGGCCGACAAGAACAGTGATTCGTGGACCGACGTCCACGACGACATCTTCTCCGACGACTTTCTGCTCACTCGGCCCCTATTGGAGGCCATAAGCGCCGACGATCCCGTGGTGCTGCTGATTGACGAGGTTGACCGCGTCGAGGTCGAGACCGAGGCGCTGCTGCTCGAGATCCTCTCCGAGTACCAGGTCAGCATCCCCGAGCTGGGCACGATCACCGCGAAGCAGATCCCGTTGGTGTTCCTCACCTCTAACAACACCCGCGAGCTGAGCGAGGCACTGAAGCGGCGTTGCCTGTACTTACACGTCGACTACCCGGACCTGGAGCGCGAGAAGGAGATCGTGCTCACGAAAGTTCCCGAGGTGAGCACCAATCTGGCCGATCAGATCGCGCGCATCGTTCGCAGCATCCGCCAGCTCGACTTGAAGAAGGCACCGTCGGTGAGCGAGACGATAGACTGGGCGCGCACGCTCGTTCTACTGGGCATCGATCACATCGAGGCGCAACAGGCCAAGGAGACGCTGCACGTTCTGCTGAAGTACCAGACCGACATCGCCAAGGCAGCCAAAGAGCTATCCGTCGACGCCAAATAGGCTGTTGGAACATGCTCGATCTGCTCGCCGGGTTCGTCAATGAACTGCGAAACATCGGACTGCCGGTGTCGCTCACCGAGAACCTCGACGCGATGGCAGCGGTGCAGTACATCCCGATCGAGGATCGTGAGGCTTTCAAGTACGCACTCGGAGCCACTCTGGTCAAGAACAGCGCTCATTGGCGTGCATTCGAAACGGTGTTCGAGGTGTACTTCAGCTTGCGCGGCCCGGAGTACAAGATCAGCGACGACCCCGATTCCGACGTAGACCGGATGCTGCGCGAGATGCAGGAGCAGCTCGAGCAGCAGGAGGGAAAGTCGGGCCAGGGCGGGGCGATGGACAGCCTCACCGCGGAAGAACTGGCCCGGATGCTGATGCAGGCGTTGATGTCCGGCGATCAGGCGATGATGCGGGCATTGGCCAAGCAGTCGGTGAAACGCTTTGCCGGGATGGAACCGGGGCGTCCGGTGGGCGGCACCTACTACCTGTACCGCACGCTACGCAACCTCGACCTCGACGCGATGCTGGAGAAGTTGATGGCAGCCAGCCGCGAAGAGATCGGCGACGACCTCACTGCGCTGGAGGAGCGTCTCGAACGCGACGAGTACAACGATCGCATCGAACAGTTCAAGCGCGAGATCGAGGCCGAGATACGCCGACGCCTGGTCGCCGACCGCGGTGCCGAAGCGATGGCCAAGACGCTACGCAAGCCGTTGCCCGAAGACGTGGAGTTCATGCACGCCTCGCGTGACGAGATGGCCAACCTGAAGAAGGCGCTTTATCCGTTGACGCGCAAGTTGGCAGCGCGGCTGACACGCAAGCGTCGTCACGGTCGCAAAGGTCCGCTCGACTTCCGTAACACGGTGCGCCACTCGCTGAGCTACGGCGGTGTTCCGGCGGAGCCGAAGTTCAAGTATCCACGCCCGGCCAAGCCTGAACTGATGGTGGTGGCGGACATTTCTGGGTCGGTCGCAGCGTTCGCCAGGTTCACCTTGATGCTGGTCTACGCGATCCAGGGGCAGTTCTCCAAGGTGCGCTCATTCGTGTTCATCGACGGCGTCGACGAGGTCACCGACTTCTTTCGCAACACCGAGGACATCAGTGAGGCGATCCATAGGGTCAATACCGAGGCCGATGTTGTGTGGGTGGACGGTCACAGCGACTACGGGCATGCGTTCGAGGTGTTCTGGGAACGCTACGGCAAGGACATCAGCTCGAAGACGACGGTTCTGCTGCTCGGCGACGCCCGCAACAATTACCACGCGTCGCAAGCCTGGGTGGTCAAGGAGATACGCAAGAAGGCTCGGCACGTGTATTGGCTGAACCCGGAACCGAAGAGCTATTGGAACACGGGTGACTCGATCGTCGGCGACTACGGGACATACACCGATGGCGTCTACGAGTGCCGCAACCTACGGCAATTGGAAGGCTTCGTCGAGAAGCTGGAGTGACGGAGTCCGGCGGCGCTGGTGACTAGTGTCACCACGAATGTGCGACCAGGGGGATTGTTGACGTGGGCTCCGGGTTGTTGGGGTTTGTTCTCGGTTTGGTTGTTCCGGTGGCGTTCTCCGAACTGGGCATGGCGCGGAAGCGTCGCCACGATGCGGCCAGCCGTCGCTTTGCCGATGCGCAGCCGAACTGGGACGCGACAATGCCGGCGCCGCGTACGGCGTTGCGCCCAAGGTGGGAGAGCAACAGCGACCCAGCCGACGAGGACGACCTCGGTGAGTTCATCGTCACCGTCGTGCTCGCGTTGCTAATCACGGCGGCCATCCTGTTCACCGCGTCATCGGTGGCCCGATTCGCTTTGTTCTTCCTTAGCGGCGCGACGCTTGGCGGCACGTCGGTCATCGGCTACGGCTGGCTGAAGCACCGCGTACTACCGCCGGGGGCACGTCACGTGGTGGTCCGCAGTGGAATCGTCGGCGTCATTGCGTCGTTCGCACTGCTTTGGTTCACCCGCACGACATTTCATTCGTTGAGCTATCCGCGGGTCCGTTCTGCGTTGCTGAACGTCAGCCTGCGGCATCGCCCGGCGCAGGTGCAGACCTCGTTCGGCACCGATGGAACGATGTTGTACTTGTCGTTGGCGGTCGGGTTGATGTTGGTAGTCGGGCTGCTCGTGTCATTGATCATCGATGCCGCCGCGACGCTGGCTGCGGCCCGTCTGGGGGAGGGGTCGCTGCGGCCGATTGACAGATGGCTGGCGCAGTTCTACCCGCGCCGTCAACTACGGGTGTGGATCACCTCCGTGCTCGTTTCCGTCGTCGCGTTCATGCTGTGCGCCGGCGTGTTGCTGCCGGTGTACGACCACTTCAAGTTGAAGCCGGTGATCAAGCCGGGCTTGGCGCCGACAGTTCTGCACGGCAACGGTGCCGGCTCATCCACCGGTCCTTCGACCACACTGCACCTGCCGACCGCCACAACGGTGCCGTAGCACTGCGGTCAGGCGGTGAGTTGGCCAGGCAGACGTCCGCCCGGAGGCCCTGGTTACATCATGCCCAGTTCGAGACGGGCAGATTCTGTGAGCATCCCGATGGACCACGGTGGATCCCACACCAGAGTGACGTCGACTTCTTCCACCCCCGGCACACGACCCACTGCCTTCTCCGCATCGGAGCGAAGCACGTCGCCCATTCCGCAACCGGGGGCGGTCATCGACATGTCGATCGAGATCCGACGACCGCCGTCGGGTAGCGGCTCCTCGTCGCAGCGGTAGACCAAGCCGAGGTCGAGGATGTTGATCGGGATTTCCGGATCGAACACTGTGCGCAGTGCATCCACCACGAGATCCATCGAGAAGTGCTCGGACTCGCCGACAGGGGCGGCGACCGGTGCGTCGAGACCGAGGGCGTCAGCATCGTGACCGTCGATGCGCAACAGGGCGCCACGCTCCGAGCGAACTGTGAAGCTGTCGCCGAGAGTCTGAACCATCTGCACCAGTGCGCCGGCAGGCAGCAGCGCTCGCTCACCGTAGGGCACAGTTGTAGCTAGACAATCGCGCGTCAAGGTGATCGGTTCCGGGCTCACGGCGTGCTCCTCAGTTCTGCTGGGGCGATGTCGTCGTCTTCATCGGCGGCATCTCGGTCCGTTGTGTGGCCGGCGTAGCGTCCGGCTAGGTGTGTTGTGACCTCTGATTCGAGGTGGGCGCGCAGCGACGGGGTCTCGACGGCATCGATCAGTTCACCGATGAACGCCTCCACCAGCATCGACCGGGCAAGTTCGGCCGACACACCGCGGGTACGCAGGTAGAACAACGCTTCCTCATCGAGTTGGCCGATGGTCGCACCGTGGGTGCAAACGACGTCGTCGGCAAGGATCTCCAACCACGGTCGGGTGTCGGCCTGGGCGGTGGGCTCCAGAACCAGAGAGCGGCTGGTCTGATGCGAGTCGGTACCGACGGTGTTCGGCTGCACCAGGATGCGGCCGCTGAACGAGCCGCGGGCGCGGTCGTCTACGACCGCCTTGAACAGCTGGTTGCTGGTGCACCGCGAGGCGCGGTGTTCCACGGTGACGATGTTGTCGTGCAACTGCGAGCCACGAGGTAGGTACATCCCCGACAGCCTGGTGTCGGCTCCTGGCCCGGCTAGGACGACATCGGCGGCATTGCGAGCAATCTCGCTGCCCGTGGAGAACGATGATCCGTAGTACGACGATCCGGCGTGCTGAACCACGTTGGTTGCGCCGATGTGCACTGCGCCGATGCCTTCTGACTGGATCCGGTGGTGTGTCAGCGTGCAATCGGTTGCGAGATCGATGGTGGTGACGGCATTGGTGAGGTGCTCGCCGGCGGTACCCACGAAGGACTCGATCACGGTCGCGCGGCTGCCGCGGCCGACCAAGATGGTGGTGCGGGGGTGGACCGCTACCGAGGTGGTGGAAGTTGCCGCGAAATGCACGATGTGGATGGGGGCCGTAACGACAACATGCTCGGCAATACGGACGATCGCGCCGTCGTTGCCGGCCACCCGGTTGAGCGCCTGGAACCCGTCGGGCCTGGCTGCCGGATCACTGACGATCGTCGCCGAGTCCGATTCGGCCGAGCATTCGACTCCGTCGGGGAGCACATCGATGTCGGACAAGGCGGCAACGAACGCGCCGTTGACGAAAACGATTCGCGGACCGCCGTGGTTGCCCGACGACGTGTCGATAGTGGCGCGATCCGGCAAGGTGCCAGCGGCAGGTAGCTGCCGTTCGAAGGTGATCGCCAGGATCCGATCGAGCGGCGTGTACTTCCACGACTCGTCGTGACGTGTTGGCAGGCCATTGGCCTTCAGCCACGCGGCAGCATCGGGCTGCTGTGGTGTTGGAGAGTCGACTGGAACGAGGCGTTCCAGCAACGCGGTCGACGGCGACATCACACCGGCACCGGGCCGTAGCCGTGCTCTTCCAGTTCGAACGCCAGTTCCGGCCCTCCGGTCCGTGTGATTCGCCCCTCGCTGAGCACGTGCACTTGATCCGGTACCACGAGCTCCAGGAGCCGGGGGTAATGGGTGATCATCAGCATTGCTCGGTCCGGGCTGCGCAGCGCTTCGACGCCTTCGGCAACGACGCGCAACGCATCGATGTCAAGACCGGAGTCGGTCTCGTCGAGGATTGCCAGTCGAGGCTCGATCAGGGTCATCTGCAGTACTTCGTTGCGCTTCTTCTCGCCGCCTGAGAAGCCGTCGTTGACCGACCGGCTGAGAAGCGCCGGGTTCATGTCGAGTGCCAGCATCTTTTGCTTCGCCAATGCCAGGAACTGGCGCGCGTCGAGCTCCGGCTCGCCGCGCCCACGGCGGATGGCGTTCATCGAGGTGCGCAGGAAGTACATGTTGCCGACGCCCGGGATCTCCACCGGGTACTGGAAGGCGAGGAACAGACCGGCGATGGCCCGGTCCTCGGGCGACAGGGTGAGCAGGTCACGGCCGTCGAGAGTGGCTGAGCCGCTGACTTCGTAGCCCTCACGTCCGGCGAGGACTTGCGAGAGCGTGCTCTTGCCAGCGCCGTTGGGTCCCATGATCGCGTGCACCTCACCGGCGTTGATCGTCAGATCGAGACCCTTGAGGATCTGCTTGCCGGCGATAGACGCCTTGAGGTTGTTGATTACAAGCATCAGCCGACGCTCCCTTCGAGGCTGACGCGCATCAGCGCCTGGGCCTCAACAGCGAACTCCATTGGGAGTTCGTCGAACACTCCGCGACAGAACCCGTTGACGATCATCGAAGTCGCATCCTCGGCGGTGAGGCCACGTTGACGGCAGTAGAACAATTGCTCCTCACCGATCTTCGATGTCGATGCCTCGTGCTCCACTTGGGCACTGTCGTTCTTCACCTCGATGTACGGGAAGGTGTGCGCCCCGCAGTTGGGGCCGATGAGCAGCGAGTCGCATTGGGTGTGGTTTCGAGCACCGGTTGCCGAGCGCAGCATCTTCACCAACCCGCGGT